>NZ_CAUWGY010000012.1:0-49642 GCF_963558415.1 uncultured Ruthenibacterium sp.
GTACCCGTGGTACTGTGGATCAGGCAGTGGCCATCGATGCGGTCAAAAAATTTATTGCTCAGCAGGATTTGAACGCAGAGACTCGTTATGTCCCGCCCATTGTTCCGCCTTCAAACCGAGGCGGATTTGAAGAAAAAATCGCAATCATCGGTGCGGGTCCGGCCGGTCTGTCCTGTGCCTATTATCTGGCGGAAAAAGGCTATCGACCTACGGTATTTGAGAAAAATGAAAAGCCTGGCGGTATGCTTGTGTATGGCATCCCTTCCTATAAATTGGAGAAGGATGTTGTGGAGGCCGAAGTGGACGTTCTGCGTCAAATGGGCGTGGAGATTCGTTGCGGTGTGGAGGTCGGCCGGGATGTAACGCTGCAAGATCTGCGTAAACAAGGGTACAAAGCTTTCTATGTGGCCATCGGCTGTCAAGGCGGTCGGCGGGCAGGCATTCCCGGTGAGGAAGCTGAAGGTGTGATGACCGCGGTGGATTTCTTGCGAAATGTCTGTGCGGATGAAACATTAAAGGTACAGGGAAGAGCCGTAGTGATTGGCGGTGGAAACGTAGCCATTGACGTAGCGCGCTCCAGTCTGCGATGCGGTGCGCAACAGGTAGAGATGTACTGTCTGGAACAGAGAAATGCAATGCCTGCTTCCGCTGAAGAGGTAGCCGAAGCGCTGGAAGAGGGAGTTGCGCTGAACTGCGGTTGGGGCCCCAAAGAGATTTTGACCAGTGAGGGAAAAGTTGTAGGCGTGGTATTCAAACGCTGCGTATCTGTATTGGATGCGGAAGGTAGGTTTGCTCCCGTTTACAACGAGGAGGAGACTGTCACCGTTCCTTGTGAAAACGTATTTTTGAGCATTGGTCAGAGTATCCAGTGGGGTGATTTGCTCAAGGATTCCCGTGTGGAGTTGGCAGGCGGTGGTCGCGCGTGCGCAGACGCACTGACCTATCAGACCGCTGAGCCGGATGTGTTCGTAGGCGGTGATGTGTACACCGGTCCGAAGTTTGCAATCGACGCTATTGCGGCGGGCAAGGAGGGAGCCGTTTCCATCCACCGGTTTGTACAGCCCAATACCAGCCTGACAATCGGCCGCAACCGTCGTGATTTTAAAGAGCTGGATAAGAAAAATGTAGTGTTGGAGAGCTATGATACTTCTTCCCGACAAGAGGCTGGTATGGAGGCAGACGTGGATGCAGCGCACTCTTTCCGGGACGCACATAAGACTTTGACCGAAGAGCAAGTGCGCACGGAAACGGCCCGGTGCCTTGGCTGTGGTGCATCTGTGGTGGATCCAAACAAATGTATTGGCTGTGGCATCTGTACCACTAAGTGTGAATTCGACGCCATTCATTTGCACCGCGAGTTGCCTGAATGCAGCAAAATGGTGCGCTCGGAAGATAAATTCAAGGCAATTCTGCCGTATATGCTCAAGCGGGAGATTAAAATCCGCTTTGGCAAGAAAGAACCGTGAACTTATGCATGAATTGGGAATCGTATTTCATATTATTCGCAGCGTGGAAGGGGTGGGCCAAGCCAATCAGGTAAGGCGTATCTCTGCTGTGGCTCTGGAACTGGGCGAGGTGTCCGGCGTAGTAGAGGAATACTTACAGGATTGCTGGAAATGGGCTGTGGGGCGCAGCGAAATGTTGAACGGTGCAAAACTAAAGGTGCATACCATTCCGGCGCGAACGGTATGTGAAGCGTGCGGGAAGGTATATCCCACGGTGCACTACGGCAAACAGTGTCCTGCCTGTGGCAGTGGAGAAACCCATCTTGTACAAGGAAATGAGATGATGATTCAGGAAATCGAGATACTGCAAGAGAACGAGGAACGGGCAGAGAACGACACACCCGCAAGCGGGGAAAGTTGAGAGAGGAGTTTTATCATGTTGTTTCAAATTTACGGCGAAAACGCGGGCTATCAACTTTTGGGATGGCTGATGGTATTTGTAGGTCTGATTGTAGTCAATGAGCTTTCTCGCAGAACGAAAAAGGGAGGAATCTTCTTTTTCCTAATTTTACCGGCGGGGCTTACCATCTATTTTGCATCCATCTACATCGGTGCGGCTATGGGTGCTGAGTGGGCTTTAAACAATCCTACTTACGTGCATATGAATAGCTGGTTTCATTATGCCAAACTGTACGCGGCAACAGCCGGCTGCATTGGCTTTATGATGCTGAAGTACAAATGGGGAATTGCCAAAAACGATTGGTTCAAAGTCTTCCCATTTGCCATCGTAGCCATCAATATTCTGATTGCTGTGGGCAGCGATTTTGAGTCGGGTATCCGCGGCGCCATGGCTCTGGCTCAGACTGGAGATCGTTGGTGGCTGTCCAGCGAAAACGTATGGTTGTACGGCGGTTGGTGGAACTGGGTCAACGGCATTGCCGGTATTCTGAACATTCTCTGCATGACCGGCTGGTGGGGAATTTATACTTCCAAAAAGCAACAGGATATGCTGTGGCCGGATATGACCTTCCTATTCATTGTGGCTTATGATTTGTGGAACTTTGAATATACTTACAACAACTTGCCCACCCATGCCTGGTATTGTGGTTTGGCTTTGCTGCTGGCACCTACCTTTGCCAATGCACTTTGGAACAAGGGCGGATGGATTCAAAACCGTGCCAACACCTTGGCGCTGTGGTGCATGTTTGCGCAGGTGTTCCCGTTGTTCCAGGATGCCAGTGTTTTCTCCACATTGCCGGTGCTTTACACAGACGGTGTGATGGATGCAACTACTCGTCCTACTTCGGCGGATCCGACCATGCAGGGTGTGATTGCTATCCTTGCGCTGGCGGCCAATGTGATTGTTCTGGCCATTATCATCAAGCGTTCGGTAGAACAGAAAAAGAATCCGTATAAGAATGAGATTTTCACAGATCAGCGCGATTTCAAGCTGGCGATGGCAAGAGCAGAAAAGAATTAAACTCTTTAAAAAGGGAGAGACGCATGCGTCTCTCCCTTTTGTGTTTTGGGTTGTGGATTTTGCAAAAAGAGGATTTCTATGGTGACAACATCGAAAAAGCGCAGGTAAACAAAAAAGCAGCCTCATAAGAGGCTGCTTTTTCATTAAAAGAAGAGATCTTTGCTGGGATAAATGGGTTCACAGGTCAAGCGAAGACCCATTTTACGGAGCGTTCCTTCATCGCCGGTGTGCAGCATAGTAGTGGAGTGCATTTCACAGTCACGCAGTGTGGGAAGCTCCTCCATCGCACGGGCTGTCATGGTGTTGGTTGCGGCAGTAATGGCCAGCGCGGCGAGAACATCGTCCACTTTCAGGACACTGGAACGGCTGCCCAGAATATTGATTTTCAGTTTCAGAATCGGTTCCAATACAATGGGGCTGATCAGCATCAGCGAGTCGTCAATGCCAGCCAATACCTTGATGGCGTTCAAAACACAAGAAGAGGAGGCGCTCATCAAATTGGAGGCTTTTCCTGTTACTACTTGTCCATTGGGAAGTTGGATTGCCGTAGCGGCTACGCCGGACGCTTTGCTTTTTTCAAGAGCCGCATCCACTACAGCTCGGTCATGAGGATTGATGTTCATCTCCTGCATGATTCGTTTGATTTTATCGACGGCCTCTTGCGTGCCCTTGCCTTGCTTGTGGTCACACAATGCTTTAAAGAAACGCCGAATAATTTCTTGGCCCGATGCCTCACGTACCACCTGGTCATCAACGATGGCGTATCCCACCATGTTTACACCCATGTCGGTAGGCGATTGATATACATTGTCGCCAGAAATACGGGATAAAATATTGCGTACAATGGGGAAGGCCTCTACGTCACGGTTGTAATTGACCGTAGTTTTTCCATAGGCTTCCAAGTGGAAGGGGTCAATCATGTTCACATCGGCCAAATCAGCGGTTGCAGCCTCATAAGCCAAGTTGACAGGATGCTTCAAAGGCAAATTCCATACCGGGAACGTTTCAAATTTTGCATAGCCTGCACGACGTCCCATACGAATCTCATGGTATACCTGAGAAAGACAGGTTGCCAGTTTGCCGGATCCCGGGCCAGGAGCAGTTACAACAACCAACGGCTTAGTGGTTTCAATATAAGGGTTGGAACCGTATCCCTCGTCGCTGCAAATATAGTCGATCTCAGTGGGATATCCCTTAATGGGACGGTGAATATAGTTTTTTACGCCGCGCATTGTGAGCTTCATGCTAAATGCATCTGCTGCACTTTGGCCCGTGTACTGGGTAATTACCACGCTGTTTACACTGATGCCCATAGCGGTGATATCGTCAATCAAGCGCAGAACTTCCATGTCATAGCTAATACCCAGGTCCGCCCGAACTTTGGTCTTTTCAATATCGCCAGCGCTTACAGCAAAAATGATTTCAGCCTGCTCACGCAGCTCGTACAAGAGTCGAATTTTTCCGTTGGCATCATAGCCGGGGAGCACACGCGCTGCATGATAGTCATCGAACAGCTTTCCGCCAAATTCAAGGTATAATTTTCCGTCAAAATGGTTGATTCGCTCTAAAATGTGCTCTTTTTGCTTTTGAATGTACAGGCTATTGTCAAACCCTGTTTGCATAAGATGACGCCCCTCTTCCCAATCTTATAAAAACAACTTTTTAATAAAATCTAAACCACACCGGTAAAAAACAACTATTATTAAGCATACCATTAATCGGCCCTTTTAGACAAGTTCCTTTCAAAAAAATCTTTGTTAAAAAAATCACGTTAAATAATAGGAGAATTTGGTGTTTCTGCATGAAAGTTTCTAAATTCCACTCTGTGGATTTTGAAACGTATTTTTTGACATATTGTTGTGGTTTTACCAGGAAAATAGGAAAACTTCACAATAAAAAAGCCGTAAATTTCATTGTATTTATGCTGTTTTTTCGCTATAATATTAAAGAAATTTGTACAATATAGGCGGTGTGTATTTTGCGAAAAACAGGTTGGCTTAAAGTGATGAGACATTTGTCATGGCTCACGCAAGTAGGCTTTTCTGTGTCCGCACCGTTGATTCTTCTTTTGCTGGGAGCATATTGGCTGGTAAACAAGTGTGGTTGGGGAGCCTGGGTATATATTGTAGCTATCATATTAGGAATAGGCGCAGGGGCTTCTTCGTTTGCGCAGTTTGCCGGGTTCTTTAAAAGGCAGATCAATCAATCGCAAGAACAGAATGATGATTCCCAAAGAAAACTTTGATGGATAATTTGAGGTGGAAGTGGATGAGTAAAACTTCATCGACCATTATAAAGACCACAGCGCAAATCGCTTTGGGAGAGCTGATTGGGGCCGCTGTTATGGTGGCAGTTTTTGCGCTTTTACAAAAGTTTGACTACACAGTGGTGACAGGAGCCCTTCTAGGCGGCGCGGGTGCTGTGCTGAACTTCTATTTGATGTCACTTTCAGTCAAACGCGCATTGGGACGCGGGGTGCAAGGGAAAAATCGCATGCTGCTGTCTTATATTTTGAGAATGTTTTTAATGGTTGCGATTATGGCAGTCGGAATTCTTTGCCCGTATTTCCATTGGATCGCAGTGATTGTGCCTTATTTATTCCCGTCTTTGACCATTTGTGCGATGCGCTTTTTGCATCTTTACGAACCGGGAAGATTTGGAGAAGAGGAAAAATAATTTTGGTAACGTCCGCGCTCAGCGGTTGAAAATGTTCTTTGGGAAAAGCGAGGTGAGAGAGTAGCATGGATGTTTCAATCAATGGCGCACCGGTCTATTTTACGCTGGACGTTTTTGGCGGGATTCCCATTTCGGCCACATTAGTGGTGACATGGGTGATCATGCTGTTGCTGACCGGTTTGTGCATTTGGATGACAAGAGATTTGAAGGTGACTGGGATTTCCAAAAAACAGGCAGTTGCGGAGTTCTTGGTGACCACGGCGGAAAATTTTGTGCTTAATAACATGGGAAAGAAATGGAGCAATTTCATCCCGTTTGTGGCGGCACTGTTTGCGCTTTCTATTTGCTCCAGCTTGTCGGGCTTATTAGGCGTGTTTGCGCCTACGGCAGACCTTTCCACAGAATTGTCATGGGCCGTAGTGGTATTTATTATGATTACGGCTACCAAGATCAAGACGGGTGGCTTGGGCGGATACCTCAAAGGCTTTACCCAACCGATTTTTGTGTTGACTCCGTTCAACGTTATCAGTGAGCTGGCGACGCCTATTTCAATGGCTTTCCGTCATTTCGGAAATATTGTTTCCGGAACGGTTATCAGCACGCTTGTGTATGCCGCGTTAACAGTGGCCAACCGTGCACTGTTTGGTCTTATCCCCGGTTTTGTGGGGGATATCTTAGGGGAGATTCCATTCTTGACAGTCGGTATACCGGCTGTATTGAGCTTGTACTTTGACTGGTTTTCCAGCTTTATGCAGGCGTTTATCTTCTCTATGTTAACCATGATGTACATTGCCACGGCGGCAGAGGATGGTTGATCGGATGCTGTGCGGGAATGACAAAAAAGTTTTTATTTTGGAAAATTAATTTAGGAGGAAACAAAAAATGGAAAGAGCTTTGGTATTGATGGGATGCGCCATCGGCGCGGGTTTGGCTTTGATTGCAGGTATTGGTCCTGGTATCGGTGAAGGTTATGCAGTTGGTAAATCCTGTGAGGCCATTGCACGTCAACCGGAGGCAAAAGGCGACGTTACCAGCACGATGCTGCTTGGTTGCGCTATTGCAGAGACAACGGGTATTTATGGCTTCGTTACTGGCTTGTTGCTGTTGTTCGTGGCTCCCGGCCTTTTCTTGGGAATGCTGTAATTGATTCAATAAATCTGAAATCGATTGCAAAACTAGAAGGGTTTGAAGTGACCTTTCGGTACGGATTTTGCGATTCAAGGAAAAGGAGGGAATTCAGATATGGAATATCAGTCCTTGGTAGGAGTTGTACCATGGACCTTCGTCGCTCAGATCTGCAATCTGTTCCTTCAAGCGTTTTTGTTTAAAAAGTTTTTGTTCAAGCCAATCAAGGAGATCATGCACAAGCGCATGCAGCAGGTGGATGATAACTATGGTGCGGCAGAGCAGGCCAATAAGGATGCGCAGGCACTAAAAGATGAGTATGAGCAAAGACTTGCCAGTGCAAAACAGGAAGCTGGCGAGATTGTAAAAGCGGCCAATGTTCGTGCGGGAGCACAGGCTGAACAGCTTGTGAATCAGGCACGTGAAGAGGCGGCTGCACTGAAGGCAAAGGCAGAAAAGGATATCGAAATGGAACGCAGAAAGGCTGCGGGAGAGCTCAAAAACGATATTTCTGCTTTGGCGCTGGATCTGGCGGGTAAGGTTGTAGAGCGTGAAATCGATTCCAAAGAACATCAAGAATTGATTGATCGTTTTATTGACCGTGTGGGTGATCCGTCATGACCGCGGCGGAAAAAGAGTACGGCGGCGCTTTGTATGATCTGGCTGTGGAGGAAAAATGCGAGGATCAGGTGCTGGAAGGACTGCGCCTAGTGCAGCGCTTGTTGGCAGAGAATCCGCAGTATAAAAAATTGTTGGAACAGCCGGCAATTCGCAAAGAAGAACGGCTGGCCCTTTTGGATCAGGCATTGAGCGGCAATGTACAGCAATATGTGGTTAGTTTTTTGAAAATTCTGTGCGAGCGCCGAGCACTTTCTAGTTTAGATGGATGTGTTGCAGAATTTTGTTCACGTTTGTATGAGGCGCGAGGTATTTTGCCGGTGGTTGCATTCAGTGCAGTTCCGTTAACCGAGCAACAAGCCGAAGCGCTTCGACAGAAATTGGCGAAGACAACGGGAAAGAATATCCTGCTTGAGAATAAAGTGGACAAATCTCTTGTGGGCGGCGTCAAAGTAGAGTATGAAGGCAAAGAGCTGGATGGCTCTGTGGCGGGACGTTTTGAAGCGTTGCGCCATTTGCTCTTAGAAAGTTGGTGAGAGGATGCAGTTAAAACCAGAAGATATCAGCAAGATTATCAAAAGCCAGATCAAAAATTATGATGCACAGATCCAGAGCGCGGAAACCGGAACTGTTATCATGGTAGGTGACGGTATTGCACGTGCCTATGGGCTGGAAAAGTGTATGGCCAACGAGCTGGTGGAATTTGCAAATGGCGAATACGGCATGGCCCTCAACCTTGAGGAAAACAGTGTCGCAATCGTAATTTTGGGTTCGGACGAAGGCATCAAAGAGGGAGATACGGTCAAGAGAACCGGTCGCGTTGTGAGCGTGCCCGTGGGTGAAGCCATGATCGGCCGTGTCGTCAATGCTCTGGGTCAGCCCATCGATGGAAATGGCCCCATCGAAACAAAAGAATTTCGTCCCATTGAACACAAGGCCCCGGGAATTATTGAGCGAAAAGGTGTTAGTGTTCCGCTCCAGACCGGTATCAAGGCTATTGACAGTATGATCCCCATTGGACGCGGACAGCGTGAATTGATCATCGGCGACCGTCAGACAGGTAAGACGGTATTGGCGACGGATACGATTATCAATCAGAAAGGCAAGGGCGTACTGTGCATCTATGTGGCCATTGGCCAGAAACGTTCAACGGTTGCACAGTTGGTAGAAACATTGAATGCGGCCGGTGCCATGGAGTATACAACGGTTGTGTCTGCAACGGCTTCGGAGTTGAGCCCGCTGCAGTACATTGCTCCGTATTCCGGATGTGCAATGGCCGAGTATTTCATGGACCAGGGCAAGGACGTATTAATTGTGTACGACGATTTGTCCAAGCATGCCGTGGCTTACCGTGCGCTGAGCTTGTTGATTCGGCGTCCGCCCGGACGTGAGGCCTATCCTGGCGATGTTTTCTATCTCCACAGCCGTCTGCTGGAACGCGCAGCGCGTATGGCACCCGAATACGGTGGTGGTTCCATTACGGCACTGCCTATTATTGAGACGCAGGCAGGGGACGTGTCCGCTTATATTCCGACCAACGTGATTTCTATCACAGACGGTCAGATCTTCCTCGAATCGGAATTGTTCCACTCTGGTGTTATGCCGGCCGTGAACCCGGGTATTTCCGTTTCCCGTGTAGGTGGTAACGCACAGATCAAAGCGATGAAGAAGGTTTCCGGTACTTTGAAACTGCTTTATTCTCAGTACCGTGAACTGCAGTCTTTCGCGCAGTTTGGATCTGATCTGGACAGCGATACAAAACGTCGGTTGGCACAGGGTGAACGCATCGTAGAGGTGCTTAAGCAGAATCGAAATTCTCCAATTCCTGTAGAACTGCAAGTGTGCATTCTGTATGCAGTGGTTCATGATTTGTTGATGGATGTACCTGTGGATAAGATTAAGGATTACGAGAAAGAAATGTATGAAGATATGTCTGCACTGCACGATGCGGATGTTTTGGCGCCCATTCGTGAGACAGGAAAATTAGACGAGTCCACGGAACAGGCGTTGAAGAAAGCGTTGGAGGATTTCACACAGCGCTTTGTACAATCTCATCAGTAAAGGAGGCACAAGCCGATGGCTGCTTCATCGATGAAAGACATCAAGCTGCGCATGAAAAGCGTAGAGAGCACCATGCAGATCACCAAGGCGATGGAGCTTGTGGCCTCTTCCAAACTGCGGCGGGCAAAACTGCATGCGGAGCAGACGCGCCCTTATTTTACGACGCTGCATCAAACGCTTACGGACATTGCGTACGGGAATACGGATTTTTCCTCTCCCTATGTTCAAAAGCGCGATGTCAATAAGCGGTGTTACGTAATGATTGCCGGCGACCGTGGACTTGCGGGCGGATACAACAGCAATCTGTTCAAGGCGATGGAAGAACATCGTGCCGGTGCAGACAGTTTGTTTTTGCCTATTGGCAAAAAGGCAGTGGAATATTGCACACGTCATCAGCTTCCGATTCTCACATCGGAGTATTCTTTGGCAGAAGATGTGGGAATGGGCGATTGTGCTGCGATGGCCCGATTGCTGTGCCAGGCTTTTTGCAAGGGCGAATTTGATGAGCTTGAAATTGTATATACCAATTTTGTCTCCATGCTCAGCCAGCAGCCAGCCGTTCTCAAAACGTTGCCGCTGAATTATGACCGACAGCAGGCGCAACAACAGACGCGTCCACAGACTTTGACTTTGTACGAACCGTCCAGTGAGGCGGTGTACAATGCCATTGTACCGGAATATGTGGCCGGTCTGATTTACGGGGCTATGGCAGAAAGTGTGGCAAGCGAGCAGGGCGCGCGGCGTACGGCAATGGATGCGGCCAGCAAGAATGCAAGCGAAATGATTGAGGACTTGTCTTTGCATTACAACCGGGCGCGTCAAGCCGCCATCACGCAGGAGATTACGGAGATTGTGGCCGGTGCGGAAGCATAAAGGCCAAACAGAAACTAAGAAAGAGGAAGGAGCGTATCACCTGGCTTCTTCTTTTGCAAAGGAGTTGCATTATGGAGCAAAAGAACATCGGTGCAGTGACCCAGATTATGGGCCCTGTGCTGGATATTAAGTTCCCGGACGGCCATTTGCCCGATTTGCTCAACGCAATCACGGTGCAAAACGGCGATGAGACCGTCACGGTGGAGGTGGCACAGCATGTGGGCGACAACGTTGTTCGCTGCATCGCTATGGCCAGCACCGATGGAATGGTGCGTGGAGCCCAGGCAGTAGATACCGGCTCTCCCATTCAGGTGCCGGTTGGTGAGTGCACGCTGGGCCGTATTTTCAATCTTCTCGGACAGCCGATTGACAACAAACCTGCTCCTGACGGAGCAGAACTGTGGCCGATTCACCGCAAAGCGCCTGCCTACGATGAGCAGGAGTCTACAACCGAGATTCTGGAAACAGGTATTAAAGTTGTTGACTTGATTGCTCCCTACGCAAAAGGCGGTAAAATTGGTTTGTTCGGCGGTGCAGGCGTAGGTAAGACAGTGTTGATTATGGAGTTGATCAACAACGTGGCCAAACAGCATGGCGGCCTTTCCGTGTTTACCGGCGTCGGAGAACGTACCCGTGAGGGAAACGATTTGTACAACGAGATGACGGAGTCTGGCGTTCTGTCCAAAACGGCTTTGGTCTACGGACAGATGAACGAGCCGCCAGGAGCACGTATGCGTGTGGCTCTGTCGGGCTTGACCATGGCGGAATATTTCCGCGATCGTGAAAATCAGGACGTGTTGTTGTTCATCGACAACATCTTCCGTTTTACCCAGGCAGGCTCCGAGGTATCGGCTTTGTTGGGACGTATGCCGTCGGCGGTAGGTTATCAGCCTACTCTGGCAACAGAAATGGGTGCCTTGCAGGAGCGCATTACTTCTACTAAAAAAGGTTCCATCACGTCGGTACAGGCTGTTTATGTTCCGGCGGACGACTTGACGGACCCGGCCCCCGCTACGACTTTTGCGCACTTGGATGCGACAACGGTTTTGAGCCGTAGCATTTCTTCTTTGGGTATTTACCCTGCGGTAGATCCGTTGGAGTCTACTTCTCGCATTTTGTCGCCGGATGTTGTAGGCAAAGAGCACTATGAAGTTGCGCGTGAGGTGCAGCGCATTTTGCAGCGCTACAAGGAATTGCAGGATATCATTGCCATTATGGGTATGGATGAATTGTCGGAAGAAGATAAGCTCACCGTATCTCGTGCGCGCAAGATTCAGCGTTTCTTGTCACAGCCCTTCAGTGTCGCAGAACAATTCACAGGTATGGAAGGAAAGTATGTGCCTTTGAAAGAGACCATTCGCGGCTTCAAGGAGATCATCGAAGGAAAACACGACGATCTGCCGGAGTCTGCCTTCCTGTTTGTGGGAACGATCGACGAGGCCGTGGAAAAGGCAAAGACGCTGTAAAGCGGGAAAGGAAGAGAGAAAATGTCTACCTTTCATTTACAGATCGTCACGCCGGACGGCGAGTTCTTTGACGGCGAGGCCGAACGCATCAGTGTGAGGACCATTGACGGAGATGTAGCTATTTTGGCAAAGCATGTTCCTTATGTCACGGCTCTGGGCACAGGTGAGGCTCATGTGGTCGTAGATGGTCAAACTAGACGTGCGGCGGCCAATGGAGGAATGTTGGCGGTGACTGCGGACCATGTTCGTGTAGTAGCCACGACGTTCGAATGGGCAGAAGAAATCGACGTCGAGCGTGCAAAACGCGCAAAAGAGGATGCCGAAAGGCGCATTCAAAATGCCAAGGATGCGCATGAACTTCAGCTTGCGAAAGCACGGCTCTCTCGTGCGTTGGTTCGACTGAATGTGGCAAAATAATTTTTTAAGACGTGACTTTTGCAAAATGCAAAAGTCACGTCTTTTTTTATTTTTAACAAAACACAAACAAAATCTTATTCCAACAAAAACAAAGCGGGTGTAAATTACATAGCAGATACCGAGATATTCAAACGGGAGGAAATGCTATGAAAAAGAAAAATTTTGTTTCTCTTTTGTTGACGACAGCAGGTGTGATTCTTTTAGGATTGGGAATGTGTATGTGCCTTGTTTCAGAATGGGAAATGTTTTCACAGGGAATTGTGGTGGGGGCAATCGGAATCCTGATTTTACTGGCAATGGTCGGTGTCCGTCGAAAAATGAGTGGAAAGCCATTGCTCCGCGTGTGCCTGCGAACGATCGGGCAAATCTTGTGGGGGATGGCAGGTGCGCTCATCCTCGGAGTTGGCATGTGCTTTACAATGCTTTGGGACAGATTGCCCCTGGGAATCGGGATCGGGATTGCGGGTATATTGATGCTGATTAGTCTTGTACCGATTTGCAGAGGATTGCGCGCAGAATGAAAGGAGAATAAAAATGGAAAAGTATCGGTTGAAAGTACCTGGCAATATGGGTAAAAAAGTCAAAAACACTTATCAAAAGGTTGAGGACAGTACGGTAGGACTTTATAAGCACATCGAAAACGGTGTGGTAAGCGCTTACCAAAAGGTGGAAGACGCCTTCGTAGAATCTTTTTTGGAAAAAACAGAAAATCAGGATGAATCGGATAAATAAAAAAGGCCCGCGTAGAATAAACGCGGGCCTTTTGCAAACAAAACTTTAACATTTGCATGATATAATTGGAAAAAATCAGGGGGGAGTATTCGTGTTTAAAATATTGGTGGTAGAGGATGATCCGGATTTGAATAGAACGGTATGCGCCTATTTATCACAGAGAGGGTATTGGGCAGTTGGGTGCAGAAACGCACGGGACGCTTATGACGCTCTTTATCGGGATGTTTTTGATTTGATCGTATCGGATGTTATGATGCCGGAGATTGATGGCTACTCGTTCGCACGGACGGTGCGTCAGCTAGATGAGCAAATTCCGATTTTATTTATGACTGCTAGAGATGACTTTGCGTCTAAACAGCGTGGATATCAAGCAGGTATTGACGATTATATGGTTAAGCCTATAGAGTTGGATGAACTGGGATTGAGAATCGGGGCTCTGCTGCGTCGGGCGGGGATTGCGGCAAGCAAAAAGTTGACAGTGGGACATTTTATAATGGACGCTGAGGAGAGGGCGGCCTATCTAAATGGCGAAGAAATTGCATTGACCGCGAGAGAATTTGATTTGCTTTACAAGCTGCTATCTTATCCCAAAAAAGCGTTTACCCGTACGCAATTGATGGATGAATTCTGGGATGCGGATACAAACTCGAGTTCCAGAACGGTTGATGTTTACATGACCAAATT
The DNA here is from genome assembly GCF_963558415.1 of uncultured Ruthenibacterium sp. Taxonomy (NCBI): domain Bacteria; kingdom Bacillati; phylum Bacillota; class Clostridia; order Eubacteriales; family Oscillospiraceae; genus Ruthenibacterium; species uncultured Ruthenibacterium sp. Next base: position 13,578 of record NZ_CAUWGY010000012.1, read on the forward strand.
GCGGGATAAGCTTTCACAATGTAAGGATTTTGAAATCGTCACGGTTCGGGGGTTGGGCTATAAGGCGGTGTTGAAATGAAACGGCAGGAAACGGTTGTACGGATTTGGTCTTTTGTACGCAACTATTTGCTGTTCTTTGGTGGAACGGCATTTGTGGTAACGTGCTGTATTCTTCTTTTTTCGCCGCCGATAGAGCAGGTTACGCCTGAATTTCGATACAGAGCGGCTCTTACATTTTTGAATGTGTTTTTTCTGAGCTTTCTATTGACGGCACTGAACGTTTTTTGGAGACGGTTGACTGTGGCAAGGCCGGTAAAACGGATTTTAAAGGCGACTCAGCGATTTACAGCAGGAGATTTTTCTGTGCGCCTGGAAAGAACGCATGGCTTGGAACAGATGGATGAATTGGACTCCATCATTGACAATTTGAATCGTATGGCGCAGGAACTATCCGGAGTGGAGACGTTGCGTACAGATTTCATCGCCAATGTTTCTCATGAGTTGAAAACTCCGCTGGCAGTGATTGATAATTATGCACAGATGCTGCAAGCACCGAAAATCTCTGAAAGAGAACGTTTGGAATATGCACAGACAATTGAACAAACAGTCCGGAGGCTAAGCGAACTGGTGGAAAACGTTCTTAAGTTGAATAAGCTGGAAAATCAACAGATTTTTTTGCATAAGCGGCGATATTTGGTAAATGAACAACTGTGTGCATGTATGTTGGAATTTGAGAATCTGTGGGAGAAAAAGAAGCTTGTTATTGATGCAGACCTAGCGGATGTGTATATCAATGCCGACGAGGAACTCTTGTACCTAGTATGGAGCAATTTGTTTTCAAATGCAATTAAATTTACGCCCGAAGGGGGAAAGATTGCTGTGCACCTGAAGGAGGAAGAGGCATATGTTCAGGTGCAAGTTAGTGATACAGGTTGCGGAATGACTGAGGAAGTAGGAAAACATATTTTTGATCGGTTTTATCAAGGAGATCCCTCTCATTCGACGCAGGGAAATGGCTTAGGACTAGCACTTGTCAAACGTATTATGGACATCTTAGAAGGGGAAATTGAAGTGAAAAGTATTTATGGTGAGGGAAGCACGTTTTGTATTCGTTTGCCTAAAGAGAATGTTTCATGAAAAGGTTGATAAGAAATTGTTTTTTAGTTCAAAATCCAATACGGATAATAGGGATGGTTGTACTGGATGCGCTTTTGTTGACAATGACTTTTTGTGCAGATTTGCAAGATCATCCCGCAGCATCGGTAATATATGCACTTTCGGTCTACGTATTGGTAGCCTTTTGTATTTGGATAATACGAGAAATGAGAACATTGGTTAATTGGATTTCAAAAAAGGCTTTTTGTAGACGATGGCATGAGAGTGCCATTTTTCGCACCACCGTTTCAATGAAATGTGCACTTGTGATTCATTTTGTCTATATGATCGGTTATTTTGCTACGGGATTTGTATACGAAAGTTTTTGGATAAAGGCGTGTGCCGGGTACTACGCCGTTTTGATTGCTGTGCGTTGTTTTTTACTCACAAGCATCCATAAGTCTTGGGAACGCCGAAGAGCTCTGCTGCGTTATTGTCTATGTGGAGGACTCTTGTGCGTGCTTACTGTGCCGTTGGCGGGGATGGTTGTCCAGATTGTAAGCAGAGAGCAGGGAGTATGTTATTCAAAAGAATTGGTATATGTAGCGGCACTTTATGCTTTTTATGCTTTTATTGTAGCGGCGGTCAATCTGATTCGATTTCGCTGTTTGAAAAATCCTATTCTATCCGCCACGAAATCCGTTTCTTTTGTTGTTGCATTGGTGGCAATGCTGTCGCTTCAAACATTGATGTTTGAAGTGTTTGGCGGATCAGAGAATTTTCAAAGGAAAATGAATTTTGTAACAGGAACGGCGGTATGTATTGGTGTATTGGTGATAGGTGCAGCAATGGTGTGGCGCGGATGGAAAGAGTTGAACCGACCATATCCGCAAAAAAAGGAGAGGGAAGAAACCATGAAATCCAATGAGACTTTTCAATATTGCTATTCTGCGAAACGGCAGATAGAACTGCAAAAAATTCGGGAAAAATATCTTCCGTCAAAGGAGGACCCAATGAGCCGTGTGCGTGAATTGGACCGGAGTGTAGCCCGACGGGGAAGTTTAATGGGGTTGAGTACTGGATTTGTTGGAACCCTATTTTTAGGAATTGGAATGAGTTGTACAATGGTGTGGGCGGATACACTGTTTGTGTTGGGGTTGGTTGTTGGGCTCCTAGGAATAGTAGGGGTGATTTTGGCTTACCCTGTCAGTCGTATCGCCGCCGAAAAGCAGCGTAAAAAGATTACTCCGGAAATTTTGCGATTAACTCAAGAATTGATGGAATAGAAGCCGAGGCTCGTTTGGGCCCCGGCTTTGGCCGCTTTATAAGGTGGATGACAGCCGGGGTTGGTTTGTGTTATACTAAATTTTACGAATGGTTGCAAAAAGGAGGCGATTGTTTTGCCGGATGCAAATACAATGCGTCGTAATTTTTTGTGGAACACTTTTGGAAATATCATATATATGGGATGCCAGTTTTTATGTGGCATTTTAGTAGTTCGTTTGGCCGGAGAAGTAAATTCGGGAAACTACAATGTAGCACTGGCAGTAACCAATATTTTTGTGTCGGTGGCTTCTTACGGAATGTATAGCTATCAGGTGTCGGATTTTGAGAATAAGTACTCTCAGAGCACATACATTGCCAGTCGATTGAGCACGTGTATTTTGGCGACGGTTTTATGTATGGGATACACGCTTTTGGGCGCAACATTAGGTGAAAATCCGTATAGTAAATTACAGTGTGCCTGTATTTTGATCTACCAGATGTACCGCATGGTCGAATCCATTACGGATGTGTACAATGCCATTGATCAAAAAAGCGATCGTTTAGACATTGTGGGAAAGACATATACCGTTCGCGGAATTGCTTCTCTCATTGTGTTCATTGCGGTTCTTTGGATTACACACAATATGGTGCTTACCTTGTTGTTCATGGTGGCAGTCAATGTGTTCTTGTTCTTTTTTTACACACTTCCCAAGGCACGTCCATTTTATGTTCGGACGCCAGTGACGGAGAGTGCAGTTCTGGCATTGTTGTGGGAATGCCTTCCATTGGCTATTTACAATGTTCTTGCCAATACAACGGCCTCGATTCCTAAGTTGATGCTGGAAAAGCTCATGGGAGAGGCAGCATTGGGCATTTATAGCCCAGTAACACAGCCGGTGCTTCTTTTACAGGTAGGAGCCACCTATTTATTTACACCATTTATTACGCTGTTTGCACAAAATTATGCCCAGAGAAATCGAAAAGGGTTTTATAAGGCAATCTTGGCGGTGCAGGGGATTGTACTTTTGCTTTTGCCCGCGGGGCTTCTTGTGTGCCGCTTTTTAGGTCGGTGGGGTTTGGCTGTATTTGTAGGCGCGGGCCTTGAAAAGTATGATTATCTTTTGCCACCGATGGTGCTTTCGGCTGTTTTAACGGCGATGATGTTGTTTTACAGTATGGTTTTGACGGTAATGCGGTGTATGCGAGGTTTAATTTTCGCCAATGTATGTGGTATTTTGGCAGCGGCGGCAATCAGCAGTTTCTGTATCGAAACATGGGGATTGCAAGGAACGACGTTTGCTACCATTGGTGCGCTCTGTGTACAATGTGTGTTTTTGATTGCGATTGTGTTTGTAAATGCGAGAAGGCATTTTGATTCTGAGGATACGTAAAGGAAGCGATTTTGTGGAGAATACCGAAAAAAAGGTACAGTGGCTGAAGTTGCTTTTCCCATGGATTCTGGTGCTGGCGGTGTATGCGCTGGTGTGGCTGTTTTTAGGTGTGCGCTATGAGGTAAATGACGATGCTACCTTGTGCAATATTGCAGCCGGAGCATATGGGGAAGAAAGCCAGTATTTGATTTATATCAATATTCTCATTGGGTATATCCTCAAGCCGCTTTATTGGATTGCTCCCTCAATCAATTGGCTTTACTTTATCCAGACAGGTGCGGACGTTGCTGCGTTGGCAGTTTTGTGTCAGATGCTATTGGACCGATGTGGATATAGACGAGGAAGTGTTCTGAGTGGACTTTTGCTTTTATTGGTAGGAGTCGATCTATTTTATAGTTTCCAATATGTAAAAAATAGTGGTCTGTATTTGATTGTAGGCTTGGCCTTAATGGCACAGCATCTCGGTCGGTGGGATAGAGGGACTTTTTGGGGTACCTTCTGGGTCTTGCTTGGCTCCATGGTGCGTTTTCAAAACTTTCCGGCAGTGGGCGGAATGGCAGCGGCGCTGCTTTTGCTTCGTTTTTTTTCATTGGATTTATCCTCAAAGAAAAAAGCTGTGGCAGCAATGGTGCTTATGTTCTTTCTCGTGGGAGCGGTAAAAGGTGTAGACATTTTAGCCTATCGCATGGACGATGGTTGGAAAGCCTATACTGAGTACAATGCCGCACGAACTGAAATTTCTGATTTTCGATTACAATATGTGACTGCCGAGGAAATGAGCTCTTTTGGCTATAGTGCCAATGACTACGATACATTGCATAGCTGGAGCTTCTGGGACGACAATGTGTTTAATACACAGGCTCTGGAAGAGTTAGCGCAAAAACTTCCGAAAAATGGCCTTTTGAGTGCTGCAAAGGATGCGGTGCATTATTGTTTGACCATTTTGCAGGACAATGCACCTTTTCATCTTTTGTTAAGTGGTGTGGTTCTGTTGTGGCTATTTTATGGGCGGAAAAAAGGCTCTTGGGCATTTATTGCAACAGGTGTACTTTACGTTTGTATGGTGTACTATTTGGCGCTGCGCGGCCGGTATCCTCACCGGGTGGAATTTGTTCTTGTAGTGGCGGCGGCCATATTTGCTCTTTTGTGTTGTGACTGGCAGGGCAGAGAACGTAAAATACCTATAAAAGTATTGTGCTTTTTTGCGGTTGGAATTCTTATTGTGTGTTCTCCGTATTTGAAAGAGCGGCATGATTTTATGGAAGGATATCGTTCTGGCAGACAACCTCGTGCGGAGTATACAGAATATTCCCAAGACAAAGAGCATTTGTATTTGGTAGATGTCGATGCGTTGGATGCACTGGCCGGATACGATGTTCTTCATCCAAGAGAAAAGAACTTCTTTTCGAATATTGTGGTTATGGGCGGTTGGCTTAGTCATGCACCTCATCGGGTCGAAGCATTGGCACAATATGGTGTGGAGAATCCTTATTTGGATATGATTGATAATGACACGGTTTATTTGATCGATTATTACAATGTCAGTGCCAAGGAAGTGTATTTGAAAGAGCATTACGGACTGAATGTGGAACGGGAGATGCTTCGCGAAGAACAATTTAATCTCTACCAAATGCACAGTGTGACCGATATAGAAAGTGAAAATTAAAAAAGCGCCGGTGCTTTTTAGGCACCGGCGCTTTTAAACTTTTATGCGGGACATCTGCGTCGCCGTGTTGTGAAAAAGGTACAAAGACGGCATAAAAGCCAGAACAAAAAGGAGGAGAGTACAAATAGCCCGGCCAGAACGCCAAAGGTTTGTTGCGGTAGGGAAACTAGTCCAATCAAAGGACCAAAAAGAATAATCGTCAAAGAATATCCGATGCACATTAAACAAAGAATGATGATGCGCAAAGGAGTGAAGGGGCGACAGACAGTTCCGAGGGAGAGAAGACCCGTATAGGCAATGACTAAAGTACACAGGGAGGAAAGTTGATTGGTGCTCAAGCCCAGTTGAGCGCCGGCAGCCATTCCGGCTAAGATACATGCTGCGCAGGTCAATCCGCCCGGCAGCGCTCGCATGAGAACGGTGCGAAGAAAATGACTTTTTGCTTTTTCGTAACAGGGCTCAAAGGTGAGAAGAAATCCTGGGGCTCCGATGATGAAAAAACTGAAGACGGAGATTTGTAGCGGAACAAATGGGTAAGGCATTGCCACGAATAAAAGCACCAAAGAGATGGTGAAAGAGAAAATGTTTTTAATCAGAAACAGAGCCGCCGATCGTTGGATATTGTTTATAACACGGCGTCCTTCATCAACGATTCGTGGCATGACAGAAAAGTTTGAGTCCAGCAAAACCAATTGGGAAACTTGTTGTGCTGCGTCACTCCCCGTTGCCATGGCAATGCTGCAATCCGCATCTTTTAAGGCCAAAACGTCGTTTACGCCATCTCCGGTCATGGCAACTGTCCGTCCAGACTGTTGCAGTGCATGAATTAAAATGCGCTTTTGTCCGGGTGTCATCCGACCAAAGACGGTGTATTCCAAAGCGGCTTTTCGGAGTTCGTCTTCTGTTGAAAGAGAGGAGGCATCGATCCATCGATCTGCATTGCGAACACCGGCACGCCGCGCAATATCCGCTACTGCGGCGGCATTGTCGCCAGATAAAATTTTGACGTCTACACCTTGTCGGTGAAAGTAGTCAAGAGTCTCATGAGCATCAGGACGAAGAGTGTCCGAGAGAAAGAAGAATCCGATGGGATAGGCTTCCTCCACTCGATCATGCACAGGTGCATGGTTTGTTTTGGCGAAAGCCAATACACGAAGACCGCGGCCAAGGGCGCTTTCCAATTGGCTAAATTCCGGCGTTTGGGGCGGGAGAACGCATTCTGGTGCGCCCAACACATACCAGGTCCCGTCTGGTGCACAACGAGCAGAAAATTTTCGGCTGGAAGAAAAGGGAATTTCACTTCCGCGACGCCAGTTTTCAGCATCCCACTTTGCAAGATAGGCTCGCAGTGTTTGGGCTGTTGTATTTTCATCGCTGCTTGCTTGCAAGTAAGAGGCGGCAAGACGGAGTAAATCTTCTTCTTTTGTGCCGCGAACGGGTAGAACATCGTTCACTTCAAGAGTCCCCTGTGTTAATGTCCCTGTTTTGTCAAAACAAATGACGTCTACTCGAGCAAGATTTTCAATGCAAGAAAGTTCGTGAACCAATACATGACGGCGAGCGAGAATCAATACGCCCAAAGCAAGCGCTACACTGGTCAACAAATACAATCCTTCTGGCACCATGCCAATGACTGCTGCAACGGTGGAAGTGACAGCATAAGAAAGACCCGTATGAAGCGTCAAATACTGCTTCAAAAACATAGCGATTCCGAGCGGAATCAAAAGAATTCCAATAAAGCGAACCAGTTTGTCCAAAGAAAGCATCATTTCGGACCGATGGCGAGATGGCTTTTTGGCCTCTCGAACCAGTTGGGCTGCATAAGCTTCTTCACCTACGCGGGTCAGCCTGGCAAGACAGGTGCCAGCGGCGAGAAAACTTCCCGACATTAATTCATCGCCTAAATGTTTTTGAACAGAGACCGCTTCTCCAGTCAAAAGAGATTCGTTGACTTCCGGGGTCCCTTCGCAGATTTGCGCATCGGCGGGAACTTGATTGCCCGCACGCAGATATACGATGTCGTCTCGTACAAGTTGTTCTGTGGGAAGGTCTTGGTATTTTCCACCCCGAACAACGGTGACAGTACTCACGTGCAGCAGAGAGATTTTTTCAAGTTCATGCTTTACGCGAAGTTCTTGGACGATTCCAATGATGGTATTCAGAAAAATAACACCTAAAAACAATATATCGCCATAGGAACCAACTGCCAAAAGGCAGAGTGCCAGAAAACAAAATAAAAAATTGAACGGGGTGACGACATTGTCGCGTATGATACGTCCGGTGGTTTTGGAAAGAGAAGCAGGAGCCGTATTGCTTAATCCCGCATTTTGTCGTTGTTCGACTTGCAGACGATTTAAACCAGTATGACAGTCAGCAAAAAATACATCCACCGAATTTGGCGCTTTTTTATGCTTCATGGAAGTCTGTTCTCCTTTGCGGAAATGGATCACATTTTGTATGCTACTCAAAAGACGAGATAGAAGACCGGAAGTATTCGCTTTTAAAAAAATTTTATAAAAAAGGGACAAAACACAATAAGGTTTGTGTTTTGTCCCATGGATCAATCCATCAGTCCATGCGCCTGCAAAGTGGCAATCAGCATACTGTTATTTAATTTTTGAACCATCAATTCTCGAAATTGACAGCTTTTTTCTTTTCCCTGATTACGCAGTTCATCCATGCGCTGATGAATTTGTTGCTGTTGCTTTGGAAGCTCTTCACACAAGTCTTCCAAGCGTCCCAACTTTTGAACCGCATCGTTCGAATGAACGGACAGTTCGTATCCATCCACAGTTCGTGTTGTCAAACGCATGTGAATCCTCCCCTCATACAGTTAAATTCGGACGGTCCTGATCACCATCCGCCTTGAATAGAAGAAAATGTTCAGGGTGTGTGGTGGAATAGTAGTATTCGGTATTCTCATATAGGGGCGGTGTAAGGTAATTCGGAAGAATGTTTTCATCTGTTTCCAAACGTTGACAAAAACCTGCTCGCTCCATTTGAGCGGGGGAAATACCAGCGCAATAACAGTCTGCATACTCCGCCTGAATTTGGGTCATAAGATGGTCAATGCCTGCACCGAAATCAGGAAAGTTTTCAGGAAGTCCCACGTAATCCACAATGCGCAGAACAGTCGTCCCATTTGCCGGCACAGAGCGTGTGGCCAGCAAATTTCCGTTCAGATGCCATAAATCATATTTTTGTCGAGGATAGTGGAAATATCTACGCGTCAGGTACCACAAATCCTTGAACGGATAAATTTCTGAGTGAGGAGTATAAACTTTTGCCAAATGCTCTGCGCTTTCTACACGCTGGAGAAAAGGGCCTGGCTCGACTGGAAGAATTCTTTTTTTCGAAATGCGGGCGACTGAGTAAGATGATTTGTCTGCCAAACGATAATAATGAGGAAGCCGACCTGCTTCATACCCTAAAAAGCGATACAAAGGAATCACTTGGGGGCGAATGTTATTGCAGGCAGATAAACGTGCGTTGCAAAGGCGAGGAAGGGCATCTAAGAGTTCCATACCTGCACCGCGGTTCTTTTTATCCGCGCACCAGATAGATACCCATATGTCAGGTGTTTGGCTTTGATTGGCACGAATATATCCGGCCAAAGCGACAATTTGTCCCGCTGCTTCACACAGTGCAAACTGGAGGTTTTCTCCATCCGCATAATAATAAGTAAAAAAGTCATCCAAATGGACCAAAGGATGGCGGCTGTCCCAGTTTTTATCCAAAAAGCGTACGATGTCGTTTTTGTCGGATCGTTTTGCAAGCCGAAAAGAAAAAGACTGTTTCATGCAAGTTTCTCCAAAGATAAAAATAGGCTGGCAGAATGCCAGCCTTTAAAATTTAGGCGGTCATGCGCTCAATCAGATCCAACAAATCGCCTACGTTTTGCAGATCACGTACATCGGCCAGGCCAAACTTTAACCCGAATTTTTTTTCAATGGCCGTTAAAAGATTGATTTGTTCCAAACTGTCCCAGTCCTCAATGTCATCGGCACAGGTTTCGCGGGTAAGAACCAGCTCCTCATCGTCAAAATTATCGCGAAAGATTTGCTGAACTGCTTCAAAAATCGCATTGCTGTCCATTCAAAAACGCTCCTTTACAATACTACGGTCTCCATCACAGTGCACTGAGGCCGATAATTCTCAAAACCGGTGAAAGAGTATGTGCGGTTGCCCTGTTCATCTTCGGAAACCTTTTCAAACCCGATTGTAGCATAAAAATCCTTTACGGGCAAATTTTTGGCAGTCGGGTAATAGAAGCCATTGATTTTATGAATTCCCTGGGATGCACAGATAGATACCAGCCGATCGAACATGGCGTGTTCCAATTGACGTTTAAAAGTGCGGCAACTCATGATCCAAAGGTCGATGTCTGCCTGTCCGGGCGCAGATTTATGCGCAATCAGTGCGGTCACAATGCCGTTATCTCCAAACTTGTCCACCAGGCGGCCATACAACGTAATATAGGAGTCGTCTTTCATGAGCGTTTCCACTTCAGCAGCAGTATAGCGGCGTGTGGTCAGATTAAACTGGTTGGTTTTATTAATAAGCTGTGTAATGCGTTCCGCATGAGGTTCATCAAAAGAGCCGAGTTCACAGTGCATCTCTAGGCTTTTCAGGTAATCCTCGTAGTTTCCAAAGCTTTGTTCCAGTGCTGCGCGTTGCGCATTTTGTTTGTACATTTCGTTGCGCTTTTTGTCATCAGCGGACAAAGTGGTCACTTCGAAATAGCCAGCCTTATCCAGTGCACGAATGTACATTTCCGGTGCGGTCAACTCGGGAACCGTTACTCCGGGCAGCTCTCTTCGGACAATTTCTCGCTCAGCAGGATTATCATCCATAAACACAAAACTGTCCGGCAGTAAATTAATCTGCTGGGCAATGGCGGCGATGTTTCTGTGTTTTGGTTCCCAGTTGGCTTTGAAACATACAAAATCATCCACCTTCAGGGTACTATCCGCGCGCTCAAATCCCTTTTTGGCCATCTCCTCTTCATTTTTGGAACATACATTCAACAGAACACCCAAACGGGACAATTCTTTGAGATAGTGCTGAAATTCCGAGTAAGCCATACCGGCAGGAGTCTCTTTTCCCAGAACAATTCCCTCTGGACCGTCATCTCCGATCACGCCGCCCCAAAGCGTATTATCCAAATCCAATATTACGCTTTTTTTGTTTTTCCCAAACAGGCTTTTGATGATGTTACACACACTATGGCACAGCACAGGGATATACTGCGTGTCCATTGCATATTTGTAAGCATACCAAACTGTAGGGGAAAACCAATTATCAAGTCCCACGCTGGCGGCTAGATAAGAGAGGTCATGAATATAGAAATTAGGGCTTTTTGCGGCGTATTCCGCAGTCATGGCATTGAGACGATTGACAAAATTTACATGACCGTGTGCATCAACCGCATCCATGCTGCCCATCAAGCGGTAACTGGGAAGTTCAAAATTGTTCTGGATGACTGGACAGCCGAATTTGGCAGCTCCATTCCAAAGGCCCTGCCAGCGCGCGCACTCAGCCGAAAACTTTTCTTCTACCTGTGTGGCGGAATCTTCCTGACTTGGAAGATTAACGATGTTTTTGAAAGATGTGTGAATATAAATAATATCTGGTTTGAATGCAGCGAGTGAACCGTCATCAAACAAAATATTTTCATAGTACAGTGCATATCCACCCACATAGAATTCGGGGCGAATGCCAGCATTTAACAAAAAAAGTTCCAGGATGTTTTTAATTTCCCCAATGGTTGAACCACTGAGAATGGCGATTTTTTTGGGAACAAGCCCTTCTTGTTCCAAGAGTTGACGTTTCAAACTGCGCTTTTTTTGCAGGATCAACCCGCTATCGAACGGGTATTCCAGGGTTTGCATACCGTTTCCCTCCGCTCACATTAAATGTGATTTTATTATAATAGAAAGAGCGGCAAAAAACAAACTAAAAAAGAAATTTCACATGGGCGCTTCTTGAAATAGCCGGGGGTATTCGCTATAATAAAAGCTACATATGGCGCTTTTTGTCGGCGCTGTGTGAAACATAATCGGGTTCTTTTTCGTATATAAAGGAGAAGAAAGAATGCAATTTACTTTTGCACACAATAATTTGAATGTGCTGAACTTGGAAAAAAGCCTGGAGTTTTACAAACAAGCCTTGGGACTTTCAGAAGTGCGGCGGCATGAAACAGATGCGTTCACATTGGTTTATTTGGGCGACGGACATACTCCGCATCAGTTGGAATTGACGTGGCTGAAGGACCGAAAAGAGCCTTACAATCTGGGCGAAAATGAGTTTCATCTGGCATTTCGTGTAGACGATTACAAAGCGGCTCATGACAAGCATGCAGCTTTGGGATGCATCTGTTATGAAAATCCTGGAATGGGGATTTATTTTATTTCTGATCCCGATGGATATTGGCTGGAAATTGTTCCGACCCGATAATGTTATACGCCGAAATCTTCTAGTAGGCGCTGCAGTTCTTCCTGGGATGAAACGGGAATGCCCGCTTGTAGCATAGATACATCAGCGGGCGGGAGAAGATTTGTATAGGCTTCATAACAGGCGATCGGTTCGCTTTGCCCATCTCGAAACAATGCCAGTTGACCTTGGTACTCGCTGAGAGTATAACTAGGAGTTGGTTGTTGTTGGGGTTCTGCCTTTGGTGTGAGCAATGGCATCACAAGAAAGTAAGCGCTGATGCATAAAAGAAAGACGGCGGGCCCGGTTAGAAGCAAACAGAGCGTTCTTCGCATAAATTATCACCTCATTGGCAGTATGGCGCGCGTAAAATAGCTTTATTCCGCGAAGCGCGTGTTTTATAGGCGGTGTGCGCATGACATACCGCATTTTTGTGCCATACTATTGTTCGGTGCGGAAGATTGTTCCGTGCAGTACATGAATTTTTGGCTTTTAAGTCTTTGTAGGAGGGGACCAATCATAGAAAACAGAAATAGAGGTCCGCAGAGAGCGGCCAAAGGGGCGCCAGCGCCCAGACGCAAAAAGAAAAAAATGGGCCGAGGAAAACGTATTTGGTTTGGCTTTTTACGTTTCATCGCTGTTTGTATGTGCTTGGGCGTTATTGTAGCGTCTATCGCTTCGGTATTGCTGAGCATGTATGTAGTGAAAGCAACGGCCAATGACGATACGCTGCTTGATTTGGAAAATATCGCTCAGAGTTATACGAGTATTATTTACTATAAGAGCACCAATGCGGATGGCCAGGATGAATGGCTGGAATACCAGACATTGGATAGTCCGGATGAAAACCGTATTTGGAAAGATCTGGATGATATTTCGGTCAATTTGCAGAATGCGTATATTGCCATCGAGGACCAGGATTTCCGTGAGCACAATGGTGTGAACTTTAAGCGTACGGTTTTTGCTGCTGTCAACGAGATTGTGCATGAGGTGACAGGTGTTTGGCTTCGCGGTACGCAGCAAGGCGCGTCCACAATCAACCAGCAGCTTGTCAAAAACATTACAGATGAACGTGCTAGCGATGGCACGGCAGGTTATTTGCGGAAAATTCGTGAGATTTTCCGTGCAATTTCCCTGGATGCACGGTATTCCAAGGATATGATCCTGGAAGCATATTTGAATACGTTGGGCTTGACTGGAAACATCGGCGGTGTGGAGGCAGGTGCGCTTCGCTACTTTGATAAACACGCCGGCGATGATGCGAATGTGGAAGAGGGAAAAGAGCCGCTGACGATTGCGGAATGCGCCACAATTGCGGCAATCACCAAAAACCCCACCACTTACAGCCCAATTACGAATCCTGAGGACCATTTGGTGCGCCGTAATAAGGTGATCACCAACATGTATGAGCAGGGCTATATCACTGCGGAACAGCGCGATGAGGCGCTGGCGGCACCGCTGGTTCTTTCAGAAAAAACTACAGACGAAAATGCGGCTAAGCAGACAAACAATAGCTATTTTACGGATGCGGTGATTGACGAGGTCATCCAAGACCTTTTAAAGGAAAATCCCGATAATGTGCCTGAAGAGGAATGGGACGAGGATGCAGCTACGAACTATTTCTACACGAAGGGCCTGAAGATTTACTCCACCGTTGTTCCTGAACTGCAGTCTGAGATGGAGGACGTATTCAATCGCGCTGAGTATTGGCCTGCATATGAGACCGAATATGATCCGGGCGATGGTTCTGAACCGCGAACGATTCGTACCAATGCAGCGGGCGTTTCGGTTAACTACAAAGGCGAATTGTGTGCAGTTGTTGGCGGGTTGGGAGCCAAGACTGCTGACCGTACACTGAACCGCGCCATTGATTCTGTACGTCAGGTCGGTTCTACGATGAAGGGTGTAGCCGCCTATCCTCTGGCAATTGAATATGGCTGGGCGGATTATTCCATGACCTTTATGGATGAGCCTAAGTATGAGGCCGGCGATGTAGATGAGAATGGTACGGTTTATAAAAAACCGTGGCCAAGCAACTACAGCGGCACGTATTCTCGGCAGCCTGTAACGGTGTACGAGGCTATTAAACAGTCTTTGAACACCATAGCTATTTGGGTTGGCCAGTCGGTTGGCGTTGATGAGATGTTTAGCTTTGCTACGGAAACGCTGGGAATTACCACATTGGATCCGGAGAATGATAAAAACCTTGCACCTTTGGTACTGGGTTCTATGCACTGGGGTATGACGCCATATGAACTGGCTGGTGCCTATATGATGTACGGAAGTGGTGGCCAGTTTACTACGTTGCACAGTTATACCACGGTGGAAGACTTCCGTGGAAACGTGATTTTGAAAAAGGATATCACTACAGTCCAAGCCATCAGCGAGGATACGGCCTATATCATGAATCGCTTGCTGAAAGGCGTCTTGTATGACAGTGGCGGTACGGCGCGTGGATTAATGGCGGATGATGCTGGTATGGAAAGCGTCGGTAAAACCGGTACGACCAACGAAAATCGTGATATTTGGTTTGTTGGTTTGACGCCGTATTATTGTTCGGCGTTCTGGTATGGATATGATGAGAACGTGCCAATGACAAAATATAATCCTGCTTATATGAAGCATCCGGGCGCAAGTGCTTGGAGAGAGATTATGGATACTGTACAGGCAGATGAAACAAAATATCCATATAAGGAATGGACCATGCCAGATTCTGTGGTAAAAGAATCGTTCTGCACAGTTACGGGTGACCGGCCGGCGGCTGGGTGCCCCACTGCGGTAGGCTATTACAAAGCTTCCGAAGTAGATCAACGTACCACATGTCCGGGGCATAGTTCTACTGAATAAGAAAAAAGGACCGCAAATGCGGTCCTTTTTTACGTTCTAAAAACAAAATAAATGTATTTCGGTTAAACACATTCGTTTTCAATGGTTGTACAAAACTGCTACGCAATTTCCACTTGAAATTGCGCTCTTCGACGTTTTGACGAAAAATGCTTTTAAATGTAAGATTTTCTTGTGTTTAGGAGGAAAACATGATATCATTTCATTAAAATTCTTGAAAATACAAATGTGTGCTGTGCGCGCACGAATGGAGGGCATAAATGGAGAAGCGCTTTTTGCTTGTGGATGTAAGTGTTTTGCCGGAAGTATTTTTACAAGTTTTGCGAGCAAAAGAACTTCTGGCTAGTGGAGCAGCCAAAAATATTTCAGTGGCGACTCGCATGGTGGGGGTTTCCCGCAGTGCCTTTTACAAGTATAAAGATTGTATTTTTGATGCAGAGGATGGGAAGGAAGTTTTAAATATCAACGCGGTGCTTCTGGATGAGACAGGGGCATTGCAAGCCTTGTTAGCGGGAATTTCTTCGGCTGGAGCTTCGGTTGTGACTATGAATCAGGCGACCCCCGAGAATGGTACTGCGCAGGTTTCTGTTACCATTCGAGCAGGTGGAATGAAAATGTCATTGGATCAGATGATGCAGAGCCTGAAACAGCAGCGAACCGTGGTAGAAATTCGCCGAGGCGCATAAGAAAGGGACGAGAATATGTCGAAAATTGCGATTTTGGGGTTTGGTACAGTTGGTAGTGGCGTGTTAGAGGTGCTGCGCACCAATGCGGCCCTTGCAACACGTCGTGCGGGACAGCCGGTAGAAGTAAAATACATTTGTGACATTCGGGACTTTTCGTCGCATCCGGATGCAAAGTTGTTTGTAAAAGAGTTGGATCCGATTTTGAACGATCCCGAAATTTCTGCGGTTGTAGAAACAATCGGAGGAACAAAGGTGGCGTATCCCTATGTAAAAGCCGTGTTAGAGAGTGGTCGTCATGTGGCCACATCCAACAAGGAATTGGTGGCGACGCATGGCGCTGAGTTGCTTGCGCTGGCACGTAAAAAAGGTGTGTGCTTTTTGTTTGAGGCCAGCGTAGGTGGCGGAACTCCGGTGATCACACCGATGTATCAGTGCTTGGCAGCCAATGTGCTTAGCGAAGTACACGGAATTGTGAACGGAACTACCAACTTTATGTTGACGAAAATGGAACATGAAGGGATGGACTTCGAAGAGGCGTTGAAGTTGGCCCAGAGTCTTGGCTATGCGGAGACCATTGATCCGTCGGCGGATGTGGATGGAATCGATGCGCAACGTAAAATATGTATTTTGGCAAGCATTATGTTTGGACGCCATTTTTATCCCAAAAATGTGAGAGCACGGGGAATCCGTGATGTAAGCGTGAAAGATATTGCCTTGGCAAAATGCCAAAATGCTGCTGTAAAGTTAATTGCTTGGGCGAAGCAGACGGAGAATGGCCCGGCACTGGGCGTAGAACCAATGTTGGTCCCGCAGACCAGTCAATTAGCGGGTGTGAGCGATGTTTTCAATGCCGTAATGGTACACGGTGATATGCTGGGTGACGTAATGTTTTATGGAAAAGGCGCTGGAAAATTGCCGACAGCCAGTGCCGTGGTGGCGGATGTATTGGATGCATTGCGCAATGGCGGTTCCATTCAAGAGAGTCTGTTTTGGCAAGACAGTGAACCATGGGAAGGTACTTATGAAGATTCTTCGTCATCGGATTGGTATGTGCGCGCTTCAGGAGATACGGCGGCTGCGGAAAAAGTATTTGGAACAATTGAAATCTTAGAGGAATCCGCTGACGAAATTGCATTTACACTGCGTGAAAAATCGGATGCTGAATGTCGGGAGTTGTGCGAGAAGGCCCGAAAAGAGAATATCTGCGTGAAAAATGTTTTGAAGTGGTTGGCCCACTGAAGGAGCGGTGCATATGATAAAAGTAAAGGTTCCTGCTACCAGCGCAAACATTGGTGCGGGATTTGACTCTTGCGGTTTAGCGCTCCAATTATACAATACTGCGCAGATGGAAGAGTTTGACGGTGTGGATATTCGCAGTGCGGACGGAACGGCGATTCCGACGACACCGGGAAATTTGATTTACCGTACGGTAAAAGAAGTTTACGATGTTTGTGGCCGCCCGTTGAAAGGGTTGCGTTTGATTCAAACCAATCCGATTCCAATGGCGCGTGGGTTAGGTTCTTCATCCGCGTGTATTGTAGCGGGTATTTTGGGGGCCAACGCTTTATTGGGAAATCCAATGGCGCAACAGGATATGCTTACTCTTGCTACAAAAATTGAAGGGCATCCGGACAACGTTGCACCTGCTTTTTTGGGCGGTTTTGTGGTGTCTGCATACGATAAAGCGCGCGTGTTTTCTCTGAAAAAGGCAATTGCCAGTTCCATTACTTTCGCGGCTTTTGTCCCGGACTTTAAGCTTTTGACCGAAAAGGCCCGTGCGGCTTTGCCCAAAAGTGTGGCACATGTGGATGCTGTTTACAATTTGTCTCGTGCAGCATTATTGGCAACGGCGTTTTGTGAAGAGCGCTACGACTTTTTGCCGATTGCCACAAAGGATTGTTTGCATCAGCCGTATCGTCTGCCCTTAATTGAAGGTGGTGAGGATGTATTTGCTCTTGCGGATGGCCTAGGAGCTTTAGCGACCTTTATCAGTGGCGCGGGTCCTACTATTTTGGCCGTAGTGCGTAGCGAGGATGCGGATGCATTCTTTGAAAGGGCCGAGGAGGCGCTGGAAGCGGACGAGGCGTTGGCGGCTTTCCATTTGCATCGTCTCGATGCGGACAACGAAGGTGCGCGTGTGCTGTGAATAATGAGTAAATGAGGGGAAGAGGACAGAAATGGCTTTAATTGTACAGAAATTTGGCGGTAGCTCTGTGGCAAACCGCGACCGTCTGTTCAATGTGGCTCGCATTGTGGCAAACACTCACAACGAGGGCAACGATGTGGTGGTCGTGGTTTCGGCGCAGGGAGACACAACAGACGATTTGATTGCGAAAGCGGGCGAGATCACGCATGATCCGTCCAAGAGAGAATTGGATATGCTGCTTGCTACGGGCGAACAAATCAGTATTGCGCTGTTGGCCATGGCGCTGGCGGAATTGGGATGCTCGGCCATTAGTCTGACTGGATGGCAGGCTGGGTTCCATACGGACCGTGCGTATAGCCGTGCTCGTATTAAGGATTTGGATACGGAGCGCATTGAAAGTGAATTGGCGCGCAACCGCGTAGTTGTAGTCGCTGGTTTTCAGGGCTTGAATCGCTACGATGACATCACGACGCTTGGACGGGGTGGATCGGATACAAGTGCGGTGGCGATTGCGGCAGCGCTTCATGCGGATCTGTGCCAAATCTATACAGATGTAGATGGTGTGTATACTGCGGATCCGCGTCTTGTTCCGAACGCACGGAAGCTGGATGTAATTACGTTTGACGAAATGCTGGAATTGGCCAGTTTGGGCGCTCAAGTACTCAATAACCGAAGCGTGGAACTGGCAAAAAAATATTCTGTCAATTTAGAAGTTCGCTCGTCACTGACGAATGTGCCGGGGACTATTGTTAAGGAGGTCGTGGACGTGGAAGGAATGCTGATCAAGGGAGTGGCAAAGGATGATAAGGTGGCTGCCGTTTCCATTTTGGATGTACCGGATCAGCCCGGTATTTCCTTCAAAGTATTCAGTTTAATGGCACAAAATAAAATTAATATCGGTATTATTTTGCAGTCCGTAGGTCGCGACGGCAACAAGGATTTGCTGTTTACGGTTCCGTTGGAGGACGCACAGCTTGCGCAGCGTCTTTTGGAGGAAAATCGTAGTCGTTTTGGCGGTCGTGAAATTAAGGTTGACACCGACGTGGCAAAGGTCAGCATCGTTGGCGCGGGAATGCAGAGTCATCCGGGTGTGGCAGCAAAAATGTTTGAAACACTGTATGAAAATAATATTAACATCCGTATGATTGCAACCAGTGAAATCAAGCTTTCTGTTATCATCAAAAAGGATGAAGCAGATCGGGCTGTAGCGGCTGTGCACGATGCGTTTTTCCGTTGATTCTTCTGGCTATTTATAGGAAACTGTGCTATACTAAAAGGCAGGCTTTTTCTAGGCCTGCCTTTTTGCATTTTCATACCGGCAGGAGGAAACAATTTGACTAAAAGAACCATTACTTCCCGCCAGGTGCGGCGAGCACAGCAGATGAAGGAAACCCAAAACGTTTCTAGAAAGCGTCGTCGGGTTCAGACTCCGCCCCGCCACCAAAATCCCGGAAGCGCGCAGGAAGAAAATCGAACAAATTCGTCTGAGAGACAGACTCCTGTTTCAGAGCAGTCGCGTGTTTCATCTGTTCCAGTACGACCAACGGATTCTGCGAAAACGGTTTCAAACAACAGACGCCGGGGATGGATGTTGTGGATGGTGGCAGTCGTTGCCATTTTGATTGGAATTGCGCTGGCTTTCTTTGCGGAGAAACAGCGGCAAGCAGAAGAACAGGCGCGTTCTGCTTCAGCCTTGGCTGCATCTGCGTCCAGAGTGGCACAGTCCATACAGGAAGAAGAAAAAATCGGACCGAAAGATCCGGATTTGTGGAGCCTCCTTTTGGCTAATACCACACACCCTCTTCCTGAGGGATATGAACCGGAGTTGGCCAGTGTAGGATATGATTTTCGGGGAATTGAACAATTTGTGGATGAGAGAGTCCAGCAGCCCCTTTTGGATATGCTGAAAGCGGCGGAAGAGGATGGAGTATACCTGCAGGTTCGGTCGGCCTATAGAAGCCATGAGAACCAGACGGTTTTGTTCGAGAGTATGAAGCAGGATTATATGGCTCAAGGCTATACGGAAGAACAGGCCTACGCAGCGACCAAACGTTGGCGTAATGTTCCTGGTACTTCTGAGCATGAGACTGGTTTAGCTGCCGATATTGTAGAAGTGGGGTATGGCGGTAGTTTGGATGAAAGTCTTGAACAAACGGAAGAGGCAAAATGGCTTTATGAAAATGCTGCTGATTTTGGATTTGTTTTGCGGTATCCAAAGGACAAAACAGACATTACCGGAACGAGTTTTGAACCATGGCACTATCGTTATGTAGGTGTAGAGGATGCTAAAAAAATTATGGCAGAAGGCCTGTGTTTGGAAGAGTATCTTGGTATGGTCGAATAATGAAATAAGCAGAGGATTTGATTTATGGAAAGAAAACAAATTTCAGACGGCGTGTATTTGACTGTTTTGCCGGCTGAACAATTTCACCGTTGCCGCATTTCCATCAACTTTATCTGGCCTGCTACTCGCGAATGGGCGACGGCAGAAGCGTTGATGCCTCTTTTGATGGAGCGCTGTTGCGCGGATTGTCCGGATATGACGCTGCTTTCCAAGAAGTTGGCGCGGCTGTATGGTGCTTCACTTTCAGTGGATGGAGTGGTAAACAGCGGAAGCCGTGTCTTGACAGTGGCTGTAGGCGGCATCAAAGATGAATTTGCTTTAAATGGGGAACAACTCAGTTCAGAATACGCAACGTTAGCATTGGCAACGGCTTTTCGCCCGTATTTTGTGAATGGTGTGTTTGACCCGGAAGCGGTGGAGATTGAAAAGGAACAGCTTCGTGAATTGATTGCCGGCGAGGTCAATGAAAAAAGAGGATATTGTATACGACAGGCACGTCGCAAGTTTTTCGGAGATTCTGCCGCTGGTGTAGAAAGATATGGATATGCGCAGGAAGTAAACGGACTGTCATCTGAGCAGGTGACGAAGGCATTTTTTAGAATGTTATGCACTGCTCGCATTGAAGTGATGGTGTTGGGAGCAGATGCAGCGGCGGTTGAGCAAAGTGTGAAACAGGCTTTGGTGGGACTGGAACGTAAACCGGATGCACTTCCGCAGGCTTTTGCACGGCCGGCTCAGTCCGAACAAAGTTTTGAGGAACCCATGGACACCGCACAGGGCAAATTGTGCTTGTTGTTTACGTCTGGACAGCCGCAGAGTCCGGAACAACTGAGTGCAGCGCGTGTGGCGGTAGCGTTGTTAGGTGGCACGGCCACTTCACGCCTGTTCGTAAATGTTAGAGAAAAACGAAGCCTTTGCTATTATTGCGCGGCTTCGTATGCTTCCATGATGGGAATGTTATGTATCGACAGCGGCGTGGAACATCAGAATGCGTCGGCTGCCAAAAAGGCGATTTTGGAAGAGTTGGATGCACTCAAAAATGGCCCCATCACAGAAAAAGAGTTAAATGACACAAAGCGCAGTTTGAAAAATCAACTGGCTGCGGTGACTGATACGCTTCAGGGAATGGAAAACTGGTATTTTGGTGAGATTCTGCGCGCAAGTCTTCTTTCTCCGCAACAAGTTATGGAGCAGGTAGATGCGGTTACCAAAGAGGATGTGCAGAATGTGCTGCGAACGTTCACGCTCTCTGTTTCCTATACACTGACGAAGGGAGAGAATGCGCATGTCTGAACGCAGTAAGCAGGCAGTTTTGAAAGCCACTGAATTTGAAAAGGTAGTATTGCCCAACGGATTGACGGTTTTGGTCCATTCCATGCCCGAATTTACGGGAGTTTATGCTCTGTATGGCACGCGGTTCGGCAGCATTGATCGCTCCTTTATTTTGAATGGCAAGCGCTGGGATTTGCCGGCAGGAGTGGCACATTTTCTAGAACATAAAATGTTTGAAAATGAAGAAGGAGATGCGTTTACACTTTACGCAAAGACCGGCGCGAACGCAAATGCATATACCAGCTTTGATAAAACATGTTATTTGTTTTCGGCCTCCAATCGGACAGATGAAAATTTGGATATCCTGTTGAGCTTTGTGTCTCGACCGTATTTTACGGAAAAGACCATTGCCAAGGAACAAGGAATCATTGGGCAAGAAATTAAGATGTACGATGATTCCCCCGAGTGGAGATTAATGTTTAGCGTGTATCAGTGTCTGTATCAAAAGCATCCGGTGCGTGAAGATATTGCTGGAAGTGTGGAGAGCATTGCGGAGATTACCCCGGAGATGCTGTATGCTTGTACGGACGCTTTTTACCGGCCGCAGAATATGGCTTTGGCGGTAGCCGGAAATGTAACGATGGCTCAGGTTTTGCAGGCGGTGGAGCGCGCGAACATTCCCGAAAAGGAAGGAAATGTAGAGCGGTTGCCGGTTTGTGAACCGCTACAGGTTGCAAAGCCGCGTATGGAGTTTAGTATGCCGGTATCCAAACCATTGCTTGGCTTGGGGTTCAAAGAGGTTGTTCCAGCGCCAAAAGAGCAATTGAAAACGGAATTTCTATGCGAAATGCTGACGGAATTGATTTGTGGCAGCATGACGCCGCTGTATCGAAAATTGTACGATGAAAATTTGGTCAGTCCTGGCTTTTCCGGTGAGACGCTTAGTGTGCCAGGTGCTTTATGTATTATGTTTGGCGGGGAGACAGGGCGTCCGGAGTATGTGCGTGAGCTGCTGTTGAAGGAGATTGAACGTCTCAGGACAGAAGGCATAGAAGAAGAACTGTTTACCCTGTGTAAGAATCAACTGTATGGAGAGTTGATTGCAGATCTTGAAAATATTGACGATGTGGCCACGGGGTTATTCAGCACATTCAGTCGCGGACGCACGCCCGCTGAGGAAATTGAAACACTGGCGGCCATTTCATTGGACGATATAAACGGTGCGTTGAAAGCGATGCTCTGTGAAGAGTGCAGCTCCACCGTAATCATTCATCCCGTTGGGGAAAAGAAGGAGTGAATGAACTCGTGATCAATCATGTGACGTTTCCGGGCCTTGGAATTTCTCTCACCATCAATCGGGTAGCATTTACCGTATTCGGCGTTCCTGTGTATTGGTATGGAATATGTATTGCACTTGGTTTGGTACTTGGTTTGGTATTTGCTTTTTCAAAGGCTCGCAGCTACGGTATCAACAGTGACCGTATGATTGACGTCGTTATGTTGGCGACGCTTTGCGCTATTGTGGGTGCACGTGCTTATTATGTAGCTTTTGCCCCCTTTGAGTATGAAAGCCTTTGGGATATGGTCAATCTTCGTGATGGCGGATTGGCCATTTATGGTGGTGTCCTGGCGGCGTTTATATCCGGAATTCTTTTGTGTCGCTGGCGCCGAGTGCCGACACTTCCAATGTTTGATTTGGCTGCAATGGGATTTTTGATTGGTCAAGGAATTGGTCGTTGGGGCAATTTCTTTAACCAGGAGGCATTCGGAACCAACACGACTTTGCCTTGGGGAATGTATAGCGAGGGGACACAGAATTATCTGGCCACGGTGCAAGCTACTCTGGCGGCCCAAGGTGTAACAGTGGACCCGTCTCTTCCGGTACATCCGACTTTTCTGTATGAAAGTTTATGGTGTCTGCTGGGCTTTTTGATTTTGTTTTTGTATCAGCGGCACCGCAAGTTCCATGGCGAGATTTTCTTGCTTTATGTAATTTGGTATGGAATGGAACGTTTTGTGGTAGAAGGCTTGCGTACAGACAGCTTGGAAACAGTAGGTGGAGTTCGGGTAAGCCAGTTGCTCGCTTTGGTTTCCGTGATCGTGGCGGGAGCCGTTTGGCTGTGGCAACGTAAAAAATGCCAGGGTCAGTCTTTGATGATTACGTATCCAGTGGTGGATAAAAGGCTGAAAGGTCCTGCGGTTTTGACCTGGGAACTTGGCAAAGAACCAAGTGAGCAGGAATTGAAAGCGCAAATTGAACAGCTTGTGGAGCAGCAACAATCGGCGGAATCTTCTCAGGAAGAGCCGGCACAAGTTCCCTGTGCGAATACCACCAAGGCGCAGCAGCGCAAACCGCATCAGAGCCGTTCTGCTGTGCTGGAACGCCGTGCGTCTCGACAAATAGAAAATATACACGCGGAAGCGGCTAGATCTGTGCGGTCTTTGGAAAATGAACGGCCCAGCAGGAGAAAAATTCGTCACGGATGAACCATAGGGGGGAAGAGAATGGCGATGCTAATCAGCGGCAAAGAACTTGCTGAAAAAGAAAAAGAAAAGGTAGCTCGAGAAGTGGAGACCTTGCGCGGTGAGGGAATCCGCGTCAAACTTGTGGTCATTATTGTTGGAGATGACCCAGCAAGCAAAACCTACGTGGCGGGAAAGGCAAAGGACTGCGCTGCGTGTGGTATTGAATCTGAAGTAGTGCGGTTTCCACAGCAGACTACGGAAGAAGAGCTGCTGGAAAAGGTACGCGCTTGCAATGAGGATCCGACAGTTAATGGCCTTTTGGTGCAGCTCCCTCTGCCCAAGCATATTTGCGAAAAAAATGTGATCAATGCAATTGCACCGGAAAAAGATGTGGATGGATTCACACCGGTGAATGTCGGCAGAATGGTCATTGGAGAATCCTGTTTTCTACCATGCACTCCGGCGGGCTGCATAGAGATGCTGCAAAGCACGGGACTGCCAATCGATGGAAAAAAAGCAGTTGTGATCGGACGTTCGAATATTGTAGGAAAACCGATGGCTCTTTTGCTGTGTGCTCAAAATGCAACTGTCACACTATGCCATTCGCATACCAGAGACCTAGCGGATATTTGCCGACAGGCGGATATCCTTGTGGCTGCTGTGGGACGAGAATCTTTTGTGACGGCAGATATGGTCAAAGAAGGCGCGGTGGTGATCGATGTCGGCATTAATCGCGGAGCGGATGGAAAGTTACATGGAGATGTGGATTTTTCTGCGGTCAGCGAAAAGGCTGCATTTATTACTCCTGTCCCAGGCGGCGTGGGATTGATGACTCGTGCGATGCTTATGCGTAATACATTGGAGGCCGCCAAACGCCAGAGCGGACGCTTTGAATGAACATTGTTCGAAAAAACACCTGGTTGATTTTGGTCTACGTCATTTTCTTCTGTGCGGTATTTTTATTTGGACCGGGAAAAACAATGGCTGCTGGTACAGATATCACGTCAGAAGAAATTATGATTGGCGATATGCTGTATGACAGAATAAATCCGGATGACCCAGAAAGGATTCTCCTTCAAAAATATGTTTCACCTTTGACAGAGCATAGTCTAGGCAGAAAATATGTAACAAAGGTGTACGTAGAGGGCGGAACTCTCCCCACAGAGGAGTTTGAAACTTATGATTCACAGCCGGGCCTGGCGGGGATTGTTTATGGTGTGATGGATCGTGTGCTTCCTTTCGCGCCTGGCACACGATTGGCTTTTTTGCATGTGCTTAACGGTGCGTTGTATTGCTTAATGCTGACGATTCTCTTCGCATGGGCTTCAAGATGGTTCTCTAAAACTTCGCTTGTACTTTGCGCTGTTTTTGCGGCACTTGCCATGCCACATACCTTCAGTTTTGCAACCAACCTATACTGGCTGGGCTGGGTACAAATGCTACCTATGGCGGTAATATGTTTGCTGCTCCAAAAATGGAAGACATATCCAAAGAAATGTTGGGGGTTGTTTTTGGGGGCGTTTATTCCGTGTGCGGTACGCTTTTTGTGCCAGTATGAATATGTTTCGGATGTGTGCATTTGCCTAATGGTACCTATTTTGGTTCAGGTATGTAACGAATGGAAGGGTTGGCGACAATTCTGGAAGGTAACTTTGCCGCCTGCGTTTGGTGCGGTGGCTGCTTTTGGATTTTCAGTCATCTACAAATTGTGCTTGCTTGCTTACCTGGACGGCGGTTTTGCAGCCGCATGGAAGCGATTTATGGAGCCCGTGGCGGTGCGCCTTTTGGGAAAAGCGTCTTCTGCTTATGAATATTCGCAAGAAGCGTCACAGGCAGGTTTGGGCGAAACGTTCTACCGTATTTTTAAAACCCCGCTTTATCAAATTGGCGGTATTCGCGTTCAGCTTTGGCATTTTGTAGCATTGGCCTTTATGGCTGTATTGGTGCTGGCATTGCTTTCTCTGGGGCATAAAAGTGCAGAAAAGCGTGGTCCGCAGATTTGTTTTGCATTTTTAACTTTCCTTGCGGCAGTTTCCTGGCTGATCCTTGCAAAGCCGCATAGTTATGTGCATGTGGGCTGGGCTCAGTCTACGTTTTTCATGCCATTTCTTTTGTTCTTGCCAGCGTATTGGTGGTTGGCGGCAAAAGATATTTGGCGTTTTTGGCGTGGTAGACGGAAGAACGCTTGACACCAAACGGGGTTTGTGGTATAGTGTATGAGCCGCTTGGTTTGGGCTCCTGAAGTTCTGGGAAATCCGGACGCCTGTTTGTCCAGCGAGACTTATGAAAATGAGGGAAACAAATGTACGCAGTTATCGTTACTGGCGGGAAACAGTACCGCGTAGAAAAAGGCGACGTGATCTTCGTAGAGAAGTTGAACGTTGAGGCGGACAGCACTTATACCTTTGACAATGTGCTGGCTGTTGGTGAAGAAGGAAGCGTAAAATTCGGTACTCCGGTTGTTGAGGGTGCCAAAGTTACCGGCAAAGTCCTGAAAAACGGAAAAGGCAAAAAAATCACGGTTTTGACTTATCGTCCGAAAAAAGATTCCAAACGGAAAAAAGGACATCGTCAGCCGTATACAAAAATTGAGATCACCGAGATCAACGGTTAATAGAGGAGGGGATTTTACATGGCACATAAAAAAGGTGTAGGTTCTACCAAAAACGGCCGTGATTCCGAGTCCAAACGCCTCGGCGTAAAACGCGGCGACGGCCAGTTTGTACTCGCCGGCAATATTTTGGTTCGTCAGCGCGGCACTCACATCCATCCGGGTGAGAATGTTGGCCGTGGAAGCGACGACACTCTGTTCGCTCTGGTTGACGGTCGTGTTTCTTTTGAGCGCGTTGGCCGTGACCGCAAACAGGTCAGCATCAAGCAATAAGTTTGTTTTTGCAAGCCGGGGCGTTGGTCCCGGCTTTTTTGTGTAAACTGGGAATACTAAAACAGACCGAAGAACACCGCGCACGATGTTATACGCATCGGGAAAAGGAGACATGAATGTTTATCGATACTGCACAAATTTATATTAAGGCAGGCAACGGCGGTGATGGTGCGGTTGCATTTCATCGCGAAAAGTATGTAGCAGCAGGTGGTCCGGACGGTGGTGATGGCGGCCGTGGCGGCAATGTCGTGTTTGTGGCGGATTCCAATCTTTCTACTTTGATGGATTTTCGTTATAAGCGCAAGTATGTGGCTCAGACGGGTGAAAACGGTCGCGGAAGCCGTTGTAATGGAAAGAATGCGCCGGACCTTGTTATTCGTGTGCCGCGGGGAACCGTAGTGCGTGATGCCGAGAGCAATCTGGTGATTGCGGATATTTCGGGAGATCAGCCGGTCGTTATTGCGAAAGGCGGAAAAGGCGGATGGGGAAATGTTCATTTTGCGACTCCGACGCGTCAGATTCCTAAATTTGCAAGACCCGGACAAAAAGGCGAGGAATTGACTGTTCGCTTGGAACTGAAGTTGATTGCGGATGTAGGCTTGGTTGGCTTTCCCAATGTAGGGAAAAGTACGATTATTTCGGGGATCAGTGCTGCGAAACCCCAAATTGCGAATTACCATTTTACGACGCTATCTCCCGTTTTGGGCGTAGTGAAGGTAGGACCGGAAGCGAGCTTTGTGGCTGCGGATATTCCGGGTCTGATTGAGGGCGCTGCAGATGGGATTGGTTTGGGACATGATTTTTTGCGTCACGTGGACCGTTGCAGACTGCTTTTGCATGTAGTAGATGTGTCGGGATGTGAAGGCCGTGATCCCAAAGAGGATTTTGAAAAGATCAATCAGGAGCTAGAGCGCTTTTCTAGCGAATTGGCCCAGCGTCCTCAAATCGTATTGGCAAACAAATGCGATATTGCAACTCAGGAACAAATTGATTCTTTCCGCACGTTTATTGAGGAAAAAGGGCTGTTGTTCCTGCCGGTCAGTGCGGCTACGCGCCAAGGATTGGATGTGCTTCCAGGCTTGGTATATGAGCGATTGAAAGAGTTGCCGCCTGTTGTGGTGTATGAACCAGAATATGTGAAGCCGGATCCGGCATTGAAGGATCCAAGGGCGTTCACGGTCACCAAAGAGTCGGAGCATGTGTGGAACGTGGAAGCTCCGTGGCTTGAGGATATTTTGGCAGGTAGCGATGTGGATGATTATGAGAGTTTGCAATATTTCCAGAGACAATTGATGGATAGCGGTGTGATTGATCGACTTGTAGAATTGGGCGTAGAAGAGGACGATACAATTTGCATTGGTGAGTACCAGTTTGACTATGTATTCTGAGAAAGGAGGGCGTCCAGTGCTTTTTGAACCGCAAAAAGGGGACAAAGTGGATATTCGTGAACAGTCGCCTTTGTCGCTTGCATTTGTAGGAGACGGCGTTTATGAGGTCCTGGTACGCGCTCGCTTGGTGGAGTATACGCGGCTTGTGCCAAATCAGTTGCATCGTCATGCGGTACGATTTGTTTGTGCGCGAGGCCAGTATCAGGCCCTCAAGGCGCTTATTCCTCTTTTGAGCGAAGAAGAGGCTTCTGTGGTGAGACGTGGAAAAAACGCAAGTAAAGCTACCGTTGCAAAACATGCCACTGCGCAAGAATACAGAGCTTCTACGGCGTTAGAGGCACTGTTTGGTTGGTTATATTTACGAGGAGAAGAAGAACGAATTTACCAATTGTTTGACGTGGCATGGAACGCCATTGAGGCGGCGGAACAACCGGAATAATCAAAAAGCGCGGCGTGTGTTCCAAGGGATCTGTGCTTTGGAAAACACGCTGCGCTTTTGTGCGTACAAATTTTTAAGAGGATCGGAGCTTATTTGCAGTTGGATGCACTGCGGCTGTTGGAGCTTGTGGTTCTGCCAGAGACCTTGTTGCTAACCTTGCTGGTTGTTTTGTTGCTGGTCTTGTTAGAGGTACCGGCAGTTTTAGAAGAAGTGGTGCGATTGGAAGTTTTGTTTGTATTGCGATTATCCATTGTCATTTCACCTCCTGACACCCATAGTATCTGCAGATTTTTTTGCAATATACGAGAGGAAAATTTTTTATGAGTAATCTCTATTTTGAAACGCGTGAACGTGCCCTTTTAGGAGACGAGTTTGATCGTTTGTACAAGGCGCCGGAGCGCGTTTGTCGTGCCGTTACAGTAAATCTGCTACGCACAGATGCGGAGCAATTCGCCGAAAAAGTGGATTTTGTGGATGGAAGATCTCCGTTTTGTTTGGAGAGTTTCTACTTGAAAGATGATATGCGTCCGGGTAGGCATCCGTACCATCATGCGGGTGTGTATTATGTCCAGGAAGCGAGTGCGGCTGGCCCGGCGGCTCTTTTGAATATACAGCCGGGCGATAGAGTGATGGATTTATGTGCTGCTCCGGGCGGAAAGTCCAGTCAACTTGGCGCAAAGCTGAGGGGAAAAGGCATTCTGGTATCCAATGAATACATGGCACCTCGTGCGCAGATTTTGAAAAATAATTTAGAGCGTATGGGAATCGCCAATTCAATCGTATTGAATGAAGATGCGGAAAGAATTGCGCGTTTGTTCCCAGAGTATTTTAATAAAATTCTTGTGGATGCACCTTGTTCAGGAGAGGGAATGTTTCGCAAGGAAGAGCAAGCGGTGCGGCAGCATTCCCAAGCATTGGTAAAGCAATGTGCGGCACTGGGAGCTGAAATCCTGGAGTCTGCAGCACGCTGCCTTGCACCCGGTGGTTTGTTGTGTTATTCTACCTGCACTTTTTCGCCGGAAGAGGATGAGGGGCAAATTGGTCAATTCCTGGCTCGGCATCCGGAATTTTCGATTCTTCCGGCTCGCCTATCTGCCGGTACCGAAGGGGAGCCAAAGCGGTGCGGGGAGAATCACTTTGATGCCTCAAAGTGTTGGCGCATTTATCCTTGCCATGGTGGGGAAGGCCACTTTATGGCTCTTTTGAAAAAGCAGGGTGCATCGTCTTTTGGGGTTGCAACGCGTATTAAAGGAAAATCAACAAAAGAGTGCGATTCTTTTTTGAAAGAGTATTTTGGAAAGTTGCCCGGAACCATTTTTTCAGTAGGAGAGCGTATTTATCTTTTGCCGGAAGATTTTCCATCGGAAATTTTAAAATTAAAGGTCCTGCGATGTGGGGTGGAGCTTGGAAGTATGGCAAAAGGACGCTTTGTGCCGGCGCATGGTCTAGTGATGGCTTTTGGCGGCCGATGCAGGAATGTGGAACGCCTGTCTTTGGATGATTCGAGGACACAAGCTTGGCTGCGAGGAGAAGAAATTGCTGCAGGTACTTCACAAAATGGATGGACAGCGGTCTTGGTGGACGGCTTCCCACTCGGCTGGGGAAAGTGCAGTGGGGGACGGGTGGAAAATCATTATCCAAAAGGGTTGAGAAATCTGGGATAGTTGATTTCATAGACTTTTTATGATATACTAATTTAGTTAAAATGGTATTTTTATACTAACGTTTTAGGGGGTTCCTGTTATGTCAGGGCATAGTAAATGGAATAATATTAAGCGCAAAAAGGAAAAGACCGACGGGCAGCGCGCCAAAATCTTTACGAAAATTGGCCGCGAAATGTCTGTGTGCATTAAAGCGGGTGGACCGGATCCTGCGGTCAACGGAAAGTTGCGTGATTTGATAGCAAAAGCGAAAAGCCTGAATGTCCCCAATGATAATATTCAGCGCATTATAAAGAAAGCTCAGGGTGGTGAGAAGGACGATTACGAAAGCATCACCTATGAAGGATACGGCCCCAATGGAATCGCTATGATGGTGGAGACCTTGACGGATAACCGTAACCGCACGGCTGGCAACTTGCGCCATTATTTCGATAAGTTTGGAGGAAACTTGGGCAATAATGGCTGTGTCGGCTTTTTGTTCAGTGAGCAAGGCGTCATTGTTCTTGATGTAGAAGGCAAGGACGAAGAAACCGTTATGGAAGATGCGTTTCATGCCGGCGCAGATGATTTTGATATGGCGGATGACGTGGCGGAGATCACCACTTCTCCTGCGGCATTTAGTGAGGTACGACAGGCTCTGGAGAACAAAGGATATAGCTTTATCTCGGCTGAGGTGGCTATGGTTCCTTCTACTCGTACCGCGTTGACCGATCCGGATGCTTTGAAAAATATGGGACTTCTTCTGGATCATTTGGAAGACGACGACGACGTGCAGAACGTTTGGCATAATCTTGAAAATGAAGAAGACCTGGACCGCTGAGAAGGTCTTGCCTTGTGAATGGAGAGAGAAAGGAAGGTGACGGCTTTGCCCGAGCAGATTATATGTGATCATTGCATGTCCTGCGTGGATGTGGGGCTAGCCGAATGCCCGTTCTGCGGCACCAAATTTGAGAATCGGAATCCAAGAGGTACACTGCCTGCATACAGCCTTTTGGCGGGACGTTATACCATCGGGTCGTGCATTGCTGTGGACGGAGAAGGTGTAACTTATCAGGCTATTGACTGTACAAATGCGCATCGGGTTGTAATCAAAGAATATGTTCCGGTCACTATGTGTGCTGCGCGTACTCGCGAGGGAGCGGTGGTACCCCGTGCAGGCAAAGAGGTCTTATTCAAGACTACGCGGATGGATTTTGTCGATCTGTATCGAAGCTTGGTCACATTGGGGCGTACGGAAGGCTTGGTAACGGTTTTGGATTTGGTCGAGACCAATAATACGGCCTATGCCGTGCGGGAGCCGGATGAGGGAGAAACCCTTCAGGCGTACTTAGATGCGCGGGAAGAGCCTCTTACGCAAGAGGAAGCATTGTTGTTGTTGCGTCCTGTTGTATATGGCGTAGAGGCGATGCATCGGATGGGCCTTTTGCACAGAGGCATTAGTCCGGAAACTGTTTTTATTACTCCAGCCGGAGCAAAGTTGTCTGGGTATGCGACGCTTGGCTTGCGCAATGCGGGAGGAGAGCTGAAGAGTCAGCTTGTGGATGGCTATGCTGCGCCGGAGCAATATGCGGTTGCTGAGTTCGATGGAAAGTATACAGACATTTACAGTTTGGGTGCTTTGTTCTATCGTGCACTGACGGGACATACTCCGTTGGCAGCAAACTTGAGACGCACCAATGACAATATGCTGCCAGCGCATCGTGTGAATCGAGAGCTGCCAGGGTACGTTTCCACGGCAATTGGGCGTGCTATGCGGTTAACTCCGAGTGAGCGACCGCAATCCGCATCCGATTTGTTAGCGGCAATTACTACACCGAGCCGGATGGATCATCGGTTCCATTTGACTACTCGGCAGTGGAAGTTTGTGGCGATTGCGGCGCTTGGTTTGTTTTTGGTGATTCTTCTCAGCATTTGGGCAATTTTAAGCGCGCTGGGTGGTTCTGAGGAGTCTTCTTCGATTTCTGAATCTTCCTCGTCCTCTACCAGTCAAATTTCTTCTTCTCAAAGCAGTTCTTCTCAATCCGTGGCGAAAGAAGTTTCTGTGCCGAATTTTGTGGGCAATAAGTACCAGGATATCATTGACAGTGATACTTATAAAGAGACGTTTTTGTTTACCACTGAATATGAATACAGCGATGATTATGATGAAGGTGTAGTGATTCGCCAGGAGCCGGCTTTTGGAAGCAAGGTGCTTCCTGGGGCAACGGTTAAGCTGATTGTGAGCAAAGGATCCGAGTATGCTACGATACCGACGGATATTGTTGGGCTCAGTAAAGGCGATGCGCAAGCCGTTTTGAATGAACGCAATATTTCTTTCGAAATTGTAGACTATAGTAATGCGGATGGAAAATACAAAGCTTATACTGTGGTCAAAACGGATCCGGAACCCGGACAAAAAGTGAAGATGAATGATACGGTTGTGAAGGTTTATGTAGCAACGGAACCGCCTGCTTCCTCTTCGAGTGAGCAGACTCCGCCGCCAACTTCTTCCTCACAGATACCGGAGACATCTTCCAGTCAAGTGACAACAGACGGTACGTAAATCAAAAAGGCACAAGAAAAGCCAATGCTTTTCTTGTGCCTTTTCTTTTATGAAGCAGTAAAAATATAGACGCCGGCAGCCTTTCCGGTGCCGGCGTCTAGCTTTGATCAACAGGTTGCTCCGCCTTTCAGATGCTTTTGGGCAGCAAGATTTTCCTGCTTGCGCAAAAGTAAATCATTGCTGAGGAGCTGCTTTTGAACATTTTCAAATCCAATACGAGCAATCGTATCCGAGAAACGTTCGCCAGTGATTCCTTGTTCGCGGAACAAAAGAATGGCTTTTTCTACTACTTCCAAGATTTCTTCCTTGCTGGTGAAAATTTTATCCAAGGCAAGGCCTTGCGCTACATGTTTTCCCCAACGGCCGCCAATGTAAATTTTGTATCCGTTTGTATACTGTGTGATCGCGCCAAACGGGCACTTATTGACACAGCGTCCACAGTGGTTGCACGCATTTTCATCAATGGCAATTTTATTATCCGTTACATGAGCTACGTGAATGGGACAGGCGCTTTCCACCTGGCAGACGTTGCAACCATGGCATTTGGAAAAATCGATTTCAGGAATTCTTTGACCAATGATGCCCAAATCGTTCAAATCCGGTTTTACGCAATTGTTTGGACAGCCGCCTACGGCGATTTTAAACTTATGCGGCAGTTTTACTTCGCGGTAACCATGGTAAAAACGTTCGTGGATTTCTTCCGATAGAGCAAAAGTATCAATTAATCCATACTGGCAGGTTGTTCCCTTGCAGGACACTACCGGACGAACTTTTGAGCCGGTTCCGCCGGTCTCCAATCCATTCTGAGTAAGATAGTCGCGAAGCGGTTCAATGTTGGCATAAGGTACACCCTGAATTTCCAAGGTCAGACGAGAAGTCATTGTGATTTCGCCGCTGCCAAATCGATCGGCTGCTTCTGCAATTACTTTGCTTTCTTCTGCAGTGACCTTACCATTGCGTGTAATCACTCGGGCATTGAAACGGTCAGGTGTCCGTTTGTCTTGTAAGAAGCCGAGTGCTTTTACGCGTGTGACGTCCTCAGAAGAAACCGTGGTATTGGCATTTTCCACTTTTACATCGTTGAAGAACAGCGCTCCTTCCAATACTTTTGTATTGATATAGCCATATGCCTTCAACCGATTTTGCAGGAAATAACCGCGCTTCCCTTTGGCACATACAAGAAGAAGCTTCTGGTCGAAATCCAAACCATCAATGGGGCCATTCACTTTTCCAAGATCAATCCATTTTGCGCCCGGAATAGAGGGCTGGGGAGCAACGTCCAAAATGATATAATCTTTAGCAGCACCCGCTGTGTACTCGGCGGGGGTCATGCTTTGCATTACACCTGTGAGCTTGTTCAAAAGAATATATACGGCTTGGACGAAAGGATGGATTGCAGTAGAAAAAGGAGGTGCATAGGAATAATCGAGATTTTCAAAGTCTTCCAATCGTGCATTGAGAGAGAGACCAGTGACGGCAATATCAATCATCTTGTCTACTGCGCCTGGACCGAATACTTGTGCACCCAGCAATTGGTGGCTTTGTTTATCGGCGATCAACTTTGTTACAAAGAAAGCAGCATCAGGATAGTAGTGTGCTTTGTCGTCGGTTACAGCAAGAGCAGTCTCTACATCGTAACCGGCTTGCTTCGCCTGTTCCTCGGTCAATCCAGTACGACCGCCGTTTAGCCCGGGCAACTTTACAACGCCGGTTCCTAATACTCCAGGATAATGTTTTTCCATTCCGCCCATGATTTGAGCAAGCGTGCGACCTTCATAGTTGGCGGAAGATCCCATCGCAGACCATTGAGGCATCTTTGTTAGGCGATTTTTTACTAAGACGCAGTCACCAGCGGCATATACATCCGGAATATTGGTGTGCAATTGGTCGTCCACGACAATAAGACCGCGTTCCATTTGAATCCCGCTGTCCGAAAGCCAGCCGGTATTGGGGCGAATACCTACGCTCATTACTACCAAATCGGTAATGATTTTTCCGGCGCTTGTCAAAACACCTGTAACCGCTCCGTTTTCCTGAAGGATTTCATTGACCTTCACACCTGTAAGAACGCGAATGCCTGCCTTTTGCAGATGTTTTTTAGCAAAGGCCGCCATTTCGGGATCGAATACATTGGGCATGATTTGGTCGGCAATATCAACGACGGTAACGTTGAGACCACGAGACAAAAGGTTTTCGGCAATTTCCAAGCCAATAAATCCGCCACCAACAACTACCGCACGACGTGCTTGCTGCTGATTCAAATATGAACGCAGGTTTTCGGCATCGTCTGGAGTACGCATTTTGAAAACGCCGGCACTTTCGATGCCTGGCAGGGCCGGCATGATCGAAGAAGCACCGGTAGAGATGACGCAGCAATCATACGAATAAACTTCTTCCGCTCCAGTGTCTAAGTTTTTTGCATATACAGTTTTGTGTTCTTTATCCAGGCGGAAAGCCTCACGACCCGTATGTACGGTTACACCCGTCAAAGCGGCATATTTTTCAGGAGTATTCACAATTAAGTCGTCGCGGGATTCGATGGAGTTGCCCACATAATAAGGCAATCCGCATCCAGCATAAGAAATATCCTTGTCGCGGCTTAACAACGTGATGTCGGCGCTTCGGTTCATGCGCTTGAGTTTAGCGGCAGTTTTGGTACCGGCCGCTACACCACCAATGATTAATACTTTCATTTTTTTACTCCTTCCTCCAACTGATTGGAGCGATACTACACTTTATTATACGCTCAGTTTGTAGCAGTGGCAAGAAATAGAATTCATGAAATGAATATTTCAAAAAATTTGACGGATGATAATGAGGAGGTGAGAAAAAATGCAGAATTTTGAAGACTATACCCCGGAAATGTTGGTTTACTATAATTCTTTGAAGGACCCCTTAAAGAAAAGATTAGCTGACAGCAATTTTGCCATAGGAGATATGCAAAGCCTTGCGGCTGCGGCAGAAATGTTGGCGCAGGCGGGTATGGGCGGCTTGCCGGAATAAATTTTGAAGAGCGTCCGTTTTGACGGACGCTCCTTTTGCAAACAGATGCCGCACTTGCATCTAAAAAATGGCCTCGATATAATAAAACAAAGGAGGTCGTTTTATGGCAGAACAAATTTTTTCAGATATTACACAGGTGATTGGACATACACCTTTGGTTAAATTGAGTCGATTGACCGAAAAGATGGGCGCGGCGGGAACAATTCTTGCAAAGCTGGAAGGTCAAAATCCGGCGGGAAGCGCCAAAGATCGCGTAGCGCTTCATATGTTGGAGGTAGCACAAAAAGAGGGGAAACTTAAGCCAGGTGGAACCATTGTGGAACCTACGAGCGGTAATACAGGAATCGGATTGTGTGCAGTTGCGGCGGCCCGTGGATATAAAGTCATTATTACAATGCCGGAAACCATGAGTGCAGAGCGCAGAAAGTTGATGAAGGCATATGGCGCCGAATTGATTTTGACCGACGGAAAAAAGGGAATGGCTGGAGCGATTCAGAAAGCAGAAGAAATTGCGGAAAAAACCGGTGCTTTATTGGCTGG
>NZ_CAUWGY010000013.1:0-49466 GCF_963558415.1 uncultured Ruthenibacterium sp.
CGGTGACACTTCGGGTATGAACCGAATGCTCTAGCCAACTGAGCTATACCGCCATTTCAAACACCATCCAAATTGGTGCATTTGCTATTATACAGATTCAGCGTACTTTTGTCAACACTTTTCTTTTCCTTTTTTGGCAAAAAACGGCTGTATTCCAAGGAATACAGCCGTTTTCCAATTTTTGGAAATAAAAACATCAATGCTTGGGCACAAGTTCGCTTTTGCCGCCCATATAAGGACGCAGAACTTCGGGGATTTTCACGCGGCCATCGGGCAGAAGGTTGTTTTCCAAGAAGGCGATCAACATGCGGGGAGGTGCCACACAAGTGTTGTTTAGCGTGTGAGGCAGATAGTTCTTTCCGTCCTCGCCTTTGATGCGAATCTTCAAACGACGGCTTTGCGCATCGCCCAAGTTGGAGCAGGAGCATACCTCAAAATACTTTTGCTGGCGGGGGCTCCAAGCTTCGATGTCACAGCTCTTGACCTTCAAATCCGCCAAATCTCCGGAGCAGCACTCAAGCTGACGTACAGGAATGTCCAGGCTGCGGAACAGTTCCACACTGTTATGCCACAGTTTCTCGTACCAGTCCATACTCTCTTCGGGCTTGCACAATACGATCATTTCCTGTTTTTCAAACTGATGGATGCGGTAAACGCCGCGCTCTTCCAAACCATGGGCGCCTTTTTCCTTGCGGAAGCAGGGGGAGTAGCTGGTCAGCGTCAGAGGAAGCTGTGCCTCGGGGATGATCTGGTCCACAAAGCGTCCGATCATCGTGTGCTCGGAAGTGCCGATCAGATAGAGATCCTCTCCCTCAATTTTATACATCATAGCGTCCATTTCGGGGAAGCTCATCACGCCCTGTACCACGCTGCCGTGCATCATGAAAGGAGGAATCACATAGGTGAATCCCTTATCGATCATAAAATCGCGGGCATAGGCCAGAACCGCTTCGTGGAGACGGGCAATATCGCCCATCAAATAATAAAATCCGTTTCCTGCTACACGGCGGGCGCTGTCCAAATCGATGCCGTCAAACCGCTCCATAATATCGGTGTGATAAGGAATTTCAAAATCCGGGGTTTTTGCTTCGCCGAAGCGCTGCACTTCCACATTGTAACTGTCGTCCGGACCAATGGGAACACTGGCGTCGATCATGTTCGGAATGACCAGCATGATCTCCCGCACTTTGGCTTCCAGCTCTTCTTCTTTGGCCTCCAGCTCTTTCAGACGCTGCGCCTGTGCAGTGACTTGCTTTTTGACTTCTTCTGCCTCTTCTTTTTTGCCCTGTCCCATCAGAGCACCAATGCTCTTAGACAGTTTGTTGCGCTGAGCACGCAGCTCACTTGCCTCAGTGATCACGGCGCGGTTTTCCGCATCCAGAGCGATGACCTCATCCACCAAAGGCAATTTCTGATCCTGGAATTTCTTTTTGATGTTTTCTTTGACAGCGTCCGGATTTTCCCGGACAAATTTGATATCCAACATGACTCTTATTTCTCCTTCGTATATTTCCCTAACAGGTTTGCAAACTCCTTGAGTTGATCATCGGAGTAGAAGTGCACCTGCAATTCACCTTTTCCATCCTTATACCGCACCTTGACCTCTGTTCCCAGCACCTCTTTCAGGCTGAGTTCCACCTCACTGGGAAGGGGAGGGAGCAAAGTAGGTTTGCGTTTGCGAGGCTTTTTCATCATGTTGCGGCAAAGCTGCTCTGCTTCACGCACACTGAGGCCTCGCTCTACAATCCAATCGGCCGCCTGCTGACGACTTTCTTCATCCGGAAGTCCCAAAATGGCCTTGGCATGACCGGGAGTCAGCCGTCCTTTTTTCAAATCTTCCAACGCCTTTTCGGGAAGATTTAAAAGGCGCAAACTGTTGGCCACAGCGCTGCGGCTTTTTCCCAGCTTCTGCGCGGCTGTCTCTTGGGTATAGCCGCACCGGTCCATCAGTTGACGATAACCGGAAGCCTCTTCCACCGGGTCCAAATCCTCGCGCTGAAGATTTTCAATCAAAGCCAGCTCCATCGCTTGCTGGTCGCTGATGTCCTTGATGAGTCCCGGAATCTGCTCCAACCCTGCCACCCGGGCCGCACGCCAGCGCCGCTCACCGGCCACGATTTTGTATCCGCCGCCGGGGATCTGCCGCACCACAATAGGCTGCAATACGCCGTGTTCCGCAATGCTGTCTGCCAGCTCTCCCAAAGCTGCGTCGTCAAAATACTTACGGGGCTGAGCCTTGTCCGGTTCCACTTCCGTCAGACGCAACATGGTGATGCCGTCATCTGCGGTAGAGGCGCCTGTGTCTTGGAACAACAAATCCAATCCGCGCCCAAGTCCGCTTTTTTTGCTGCCATGGATCACCCTTCTTTCCGGTTGTTCTTGATAAATTCCGCCGCTAAGAATGCATAAGCCTCTGCACCCTTGGAACCGCCATCGTAATAATTGATGGGAGCGCCGAAACTGGGCGCCTCCGACAGGCGCACATTGCGGGGAATGGTGGTTTTGTATACCTTGTTGCCAAAAAACTTTTTCACTTCCTGCACCACTTGCAGCGTCAAGTTCAGCCGTCCGTCGTACATCGTGAGCAGGACCCCTTCAATGTCAATGTAAGGGTTGTACATTTTTTTGACGGTACGAATCGTACTCATCAATTCGGACAGACCTTCCAGTGCAAAAAATTCGCACTGAATGGGAACCAGAACCGTATCGCAGGCACACAGGCCGTTGAGTGTGAGCAAATCCAGAGAAGGGGGACAATCGATAAAAATAAAATCATACTGACCAATTACTGGCGTCAGCGCTTCGCGAAGTCTTGCCTCCCGTCGAGAAAGGCCAATGAGTTCGATGCCTGCTCCGGAAAGCTGAATATTGGATGGAATCAAATCCACCCGGTAAGGCGTATGAACCAAAGCCTCCTGCGCTGTTTTTTCGCCAGTCAAAAGTTGATATACACTGATTTCCACGCTTCTTTTGGCCACGCCGTACGCGCTGGTAGTATTTCCCTGTGGATCCAGGTCCACCAGAAGGACCTTTTTTCCCTGGGCAGCCACGCCGGAAGCCAGATTTACTGCGGTAGTTGTTTTTCCCACACCGCCTTTTTGATTTGCGACCGCCACTACTTTTCCCAAAATACCGGTTCCTCCTGTTATTTTTGCAATTTTTTACCTACGGCAGCATACGTATACAGTATATCACAGTGAAATTGCTTTTAAAAGAGGAAAAATCTCTGTTCCACGTGGAACAAAAAAAGACCGCGCAATCATCGCGGTCTCTCATTACTTTTTTGTTTCACGTGGAACATTCTGCACAGCCCGGGAAGTAGGAATGCGCACTACATATTCGATATAATCTTTCTGCTCGTTTTTTGTGGCCGTTGCGGGAATTCCGTTTCCGGTCATCATTTTCAATGCCCGTTCAATGGTATTGACAAAAATACGCACGTCCTTGACCATCATACGCCGTCTTGGACGAGGCTTGTTTTCCAGTACTCTGGTAATAAACTGTTCTGTCTGCTGTACATTGTAATTGTTTTGCACAATTACTTTCAGCGCTTTGGTGCGCATTTCGCTATCCGGAAGTCGAAGCACAGCCCGAGCGTGCCGCTCGGTCAAGTTGGCTTTCGTACAGATTTCTTCTTGCTCTGCATTCAGTGTCAACAATCTAAGTTTATTTGCCAGTGTGGGCTGAGCAATCCCCAAACGCCGGGCACCTGCCTCCTGTGTGCAGTTCCAAAGGCATAAGAGATCTCGCAATGCACGAGCCTGTTCAAAGGGATTGAGCTGTTCTCGCTGAAGATTCTCTAAAAGACTCAATGCCGCGGTCTTCTCATCCTCAAAGTGATAAATCAACGCGGGAATAGTACTCATCGCAGCCATTTTGCAGGCACGCCAACGCCGTTCCCCTGCAATGAGCTGATAGGTGCCATCTGACATAGGCCGCACACTGATGGGCTGTAAAAGTCCATTTTGCAAAATACTTAAAGCCAATTTTTTAATATCCTCTTGCGGAAAATTCTTGCGCGCCTGAAAAGGGGAAGGCGTAATGCTGTCGATGGGCAGATAAACTACCTTCACCGGCTGCGTCATACGCTCTCTGATCAAAATTCATCCGTCCTCTCCGGACACAGAACAAAACGTTCCATGCCAGCATTTCCAAGAAAAAGTCTAGCATGGAACGTTTTATTTTTCCAGTATTTTCCATTTACATTGTTCGACGATGGTTTGTCATTTTAAGGGAGCTTTTGCAATTTTTCCACCGTTTCTGGGATAAACGGAGGGAGTTTGCGATATTTTTTTATAAAACAGCAAACTGCGCAGGCTGCCGTCCGGAAGAACAAAGTCTTTGGATTTGACAAATTCGCCGCCCAATTTTTTCACGGCACCTTGTGCGCCCTGCACTTCATCCATAGCACCTGCGCCTTTCAGCGCAATAAACCATCCGCCCACTTTGACCAGAGGAAGGCAGTACTCAGCCAACATAGACAGATTTGCAACTGCGCGGGCAGTGGCTACATCAAACTGTTCCCGCCAGATTTTGCGAGCAGCTTCTTCGGCCCGTTCTTTGGCAAATTCCGCCTGAATGCCCAGTTCTGCGCACACATAACGCAAAAACTCCACCCGTTTGCCCGTGGGTTCCATCAGCGTCAGTTCCAATTCCGGTTTGTACAGCTTTGCCACTACACCGGGAAAACCAGCGCCGGTTCCCACATCTACCACTTTGCCGCACACTTCGGGCTGCGCCGCAAACAACAGACTGTCAATAAAATGTTTGTCCTCAATACCTTCGGGATCGGTGATGGCAGTCAGATTCACTTTTTGGTTGTACTCCACCAAAAGCTGGGCATATTGGTCCAAAGCCTGAACTGGCACATGATCCAGCGACAATTGAGCAGCCTTTTGCAATAGGCGGTTCTGATCAATCATGAGTGTTCCTCCGTTGTTTTTCTATGGGCAGCCAGTGCAATGGTCAGGCAAGCAATGTCCGCCGGACTGACACCGGGAATGCGGGAAGCCTGTCCCACATTGCGCGGCTGGATCTTGGCCAGTTTTTCTCTTGCTTCAAGGCTCAAACCTTTCAGCGGTGCGTAGTCAAAATCCGCCGGGATCTCCATTTTCTCCTGACGCTGCACATGGGCAATTTGACTTTGTTGCCGTTTGATATAACCCTCGTACTTGATCTCTGTTTCGATACAATAAGCAATAAAAGGCGTCACATCATTGTTTTCTCCAATCATTTTTGCAATGTCTTCATAATGGAGAGCCGGTCGGCGCAAAAGTTCCGCCGCATTGCAGCCACTGGAGAGAATCGGCTCGTTCTTTTCTTGCAAAATTGCATTTGCCTGTACGGGGCGAATCGTCGTCTGACGAAGACGTTCTTGTTCCGCCTGTTTGATGTCCCGGCGCCGGCAATAATCTTCCCAGCGCACGTCGTCCACCAGTCCCAATTCTCGACCAAGCGGCGTCAGGCGTTCATCGGCATTGTCCTGCCGCAGATAAAGCCGATACTCGGACCGACTCGTCATCATACGATAAGGGTCCATGACGCCCTTGGTGACCAAATCATCCACCAGTGTGCCCAAATAACTGCTCTGACGGGGAAGGACCACTCCTGTTTTGCCCTGTACATGACGTGCGGCGTTGGCACCTGCCAAAAGCCCCTGTGCCGCCGCCTCTTCGTAACCCGAAGTTCCGTTGAACTGTCCCGCGCCATACAAACCCGAAACAGCCTTGCACTCCAGCGTAGGGAACAGGGCAGTGGGGTCAATGCAGTCGTATTCAATGGCATAGGCCGGACGCATGATTTCCAGATGCTCAAATCCTCGAATGGTGCGGTACATAGCATTTTGCACATCCTCCGGAAGACTGGAGGACATGCCCTGCAAATACATTTCTTCCGTATCCAGACCACAAGGCTCTACAAATATCTGATGCCGGGGCTTTTCGGAAAAGCGCACCACCTTATCTTCAATGGAAGGGCAGTACCGAGGTCCGATGCCCTCAATTTTGCCGCCGTACAGGGGAGAGCGGTCCAAATTGTCCAAAATAATGCGATGAGTCTGTTCATTGGTATAAGCAATGTAGCAATCCACCTGATTTTTCATTTCGCCCTTTGTGAGAAAAGAAAAAGGCTGAATGTGCTCATCACCGCTCTGTTTTTCCAGAACGGAAAAATCAATGCTGCGCCGATGCACCCGGGCGGGCGTGCCTGTTTTGAACCGGCGGATGGGAAGTCCCGCCTCTTTGAGGCATTTTGTCAGTTCACAAGCCGCATGCTGACCATCCGGACCGCTTGCATAACTGGCATCGCCCACAAAAATACGTCCTCCCAGATAAGTACCTGTACAAAGGACCACTGCCTTTGCTCCATAAAAACCATTGAGATTGGTACATACACCGGTGACATGGGTTCCTTTTTCGTCTTTTTCAAAGGTGAGGGAAGTGATTTCCGCCTGCTTGAGCTGAAGATGAGGCGTTTGTTCCAAAGCCTTTTTCATGTACATATGGTAACGCTTGCGGTCCGTCTGCACCCGCAGCGAATGCACCGCCGGACCTTTTCCCATGTTCAACATCCGGCTTTGCAAAAAAGTAGCATCGGCCGCAATCCCCATTACGCCGCCCAAAGCATCCACTTCGCGCACAAGATGTCCCTTGGCTGTACCGCCGATGGATGGATTGCAGGGCAAATTTCCCACGCCGTCCAAAGTCAAGGTAAACAATGCAGTGGACACGCCCAGACGTGCGGCAGCGCAGGCCGCCTCAATGCCCGCGTGGCCTGCACCAATGACAATCACATCAAAATCTCCCAAATGATTCAAAGTTCTTCTCTCCTCGTATGGCTGAAATCAAAAACCGTCAGTTCCCGGCGGCAGAACAGACGAAATCCTGGCCCGCTCTCGCCCAATCCCGCACAGACGTATAAGGGCATTCCGTGTACGCGATAAAATCCACGCAGATAATGTCCTACTTTCTTTGTCATCCAAATGCGCCACAACCCGGGCGCATACACCTGTCCTGCGTGACTGTGTCCCGCAAGAATCAAATCGGCTGTTCCACGTGGAACTTTTTTTGCCAGCACCGGCTCATGGATCAAAACCACCCGGATACCCGCTGTATAGCGCATGGGCAAAAGGCAGGCAGGCCTCGATAAATCCTGAAAATAAATATCATCTAAACCGCCGATGGTCACCGGCGTCCCGTCGGGTGCATGAGTTCTGACTACCCGATTTTTTAAAAATACAAAGCCGCTTTCGTAAAGAAGCCGCAGGGCTTTTTGGTCCGCGCCCAAAAGATCGTGGTTGCCCCGAACAGCAAATTTCCCGCTCGGCGCTTGAATGCCGCGCAAAATTTTTGCGGCTTTCTCCCACTGCACAAAAGGATCCGGTTTGCATACAAGATCGCCAGTAAACACTACGATATCCGGCCGCAGATCATTGACCCGGTCCACCAATGCCTGCAATCCATCCCAGTCCGTCCGATCGTCCAAATGAAGGTCGGTGAGTTGAATCAGCCGAAGTTTTCCCGGACCTTTGAACGCATATCTGCGCACAAGCAACGGCTGGTTTGCCTCGCGTCTTGCAATTGCTTTTTTTAAGTTCCAAAAAATTCCTTTGTGTGCTCGCATGTTTTATACTCCATAAAATAACGTATTAACGTTATTATTTTCCAACACAAAACTCTGAAAAAACCCGGTCGATGACATCGTCGGATGCATTTTCTCCAGTCAATTCATACAGCGCATTGAGTGCGTCGTCCACACATACGCCTGCTGCATCCAGTGTAAAACCGGCACAAACAGCATCCAGTGCCTCGCACAACGCTGCTTTCGCTGCTTTGACACAAGCCAGTTGCCGTTCATTGGCCAGCAGCATCGCATCCGGGTCCAGATCTGCTATGCCTAAAACCTCAGCCGCAGCTTGCTCCACCGTAGACAAAAAAGCCGGGTCGTTGGCACTGATGGAAACGATTTTTCCAAAATAAGGAGCAATGATTTGCTCATCAAACCGGCGCGGCAGATCCGTTTTATTGAGAATGGCCAACGCCGGACGGCCCGCACACTTTTTAGCCAGCATCTCATCTTCCTCGTCCGCAGGCTTCGACGCATCAAACACAGCCAGAACAAATCCAGCCTTTTCCAAACGGGCAAAACTGCGGCGGATTCCCTCAGCTTCTACCACATCTTCAGTCTGACGAATGCCCGCAGTATCTGCCAAATGCAGCCGTACGCCGGCTAGCTCAATCTCCT
Source organism: uncultured Ruthenibacterium sp. (assembly GCF_963558415.1). Lineage (NCBI taxonomy): Bacteria > Bacillati > Bacillota > Clostridia > Eubacteriales > Oscillospiraceae > Ruthenibacterium > uncultured Ruthenibacterium sp. The sequence goes on from NZ_CAUWGY010000013.1 coordinate 8,242, forward strand.
GTTCCACCACATCCCGCGTGGTGCCCGCCACCGGGGTGACGATGGCCCGCTCAAAACCAGAAAGCAAATTCAGCAGTGTAGACTTGCCTACATTGGGACTTCCCACAATGGCCGTTTCCACGCCACGCCGAAATACAGCGCCCGTATCATAACCGCAAATCAATGCCTCCAGCTCATCCACATCCTGTTTCAGAGAGGACTCCAGCGTCTCCATAGAAAGTTCGGGCACATCTTCTTCCGGATAATCGGTGTAAGCCGCCATATGGCCAGCCAGGGCAATCAAGTGTTCCCGCACTCTTTCAATTTTACGATACAGCGCACCTTCCATCGCGGCTGCAGCCGCGGCCGCCCCTTGTTTGGAGGTAGCACCGATCAAATCCATCACTGCTTCGGCCTGTGTCAAAGAAATACGACCAGCCAAAAGTGCGCGTTTTGTAAATTCTCCAGGACCGGCAGGCTGTGCGCCTGCATCGAAGCAAGCACGCAAAAGCTGTCCGCTGACTGCGCTGCCCCCATGGCAGGAAAGTTCCACCACATCCTCGCCAGTGTAACTGTGAGGAGCACGGAAACACAATGCCACCACTTCATCGCACACGCGGTCATTCTGTATAAAATGACCGAACATCGCCGTATATCCTTTTGCCTGTTCCAATTTTTTGCTGGAATTGGCCGGACGAAATACACGACTCGCCACTTCATAGGCTTTTTCTCCGGACAGGCGTACAATGGCAATTCCTCCTACGCCCGGCGGCGTGGCAATGGCCGCTATGGTCTTTTCCTGCATCATCGATGGTTCCCCTTTTTATACAAAAAGCAATTTTCTAATATATTATACAATTTGTTTTTTTACAAAAAGCAGGGCAGTGCGCGGCACTGCCCTCGAATAAAAATTCTCTGTACCGTTAGCCTTTTTGCTGGCCTTTGAAGATTTCGATCTCATTGGCAGGCAGCTCGGTTTTAAAATCGTGCTCTGTGCGGTGCAAATTTCCGCAAATGCACACTTCCTCGCCTTTAGCATCCAGAGGCATATAATAGCCACATGTGGTGCAGCGGGCATACAGGCCGGGTTTGCGTTTGAACTCCTTAGACAAAAATCCCGTGGCCTTAGGGCCGTGACCAACATAGGTGAAGGTCATTTTATTTTTCAGTTCCTGCTGCTGTTTCTCCATTTGAGATTTATCTACATTCCAGTTGCGCATATCCATCGCAAAAAGCCTCCTTATTCTTCCTCAGATTCTTCTTGTTCGCTGAGTGCAGCGGCTTCTTCCTCTGTCACGTCTTCACCGCTGTCTTCAGGTTTGGAAACTTCTTCCTCATCGCTGCGCTCCGTGCGAGCCACAGTCACCACCCGATCTCCTTCAGCAAGGCGCATCACACGCACGCCGGAACCGTATCGGCTCTGGGGATGGATATCCGCCACATGCATGCGAATAATGATACCGGCCATGCTGATGAGAATGATATCATCGTCGTCATCCACCACGCGGATACCGGCCACATGACCATTTTCTCCGTAGTTGCGAATGCCTTTTCCGCCACGATATTGCGTGCGATAGCCATTTACCGATGTGCGGCGTCCTTTGCCTTCTTCGGTAACAGTAATAACGGTGGCATCCTCGCGCACAATGCCGGCACCCACCACATAATCGTCCGGAGCCAGTCGAATGGCGCGCACACCGATGGCCGTGCGGCCTACAGAACGTGCATCGGTTTCTTTAAAGCGGATGGCAACACCACCACGAGTAGCCAGAATCAAATCTTTCTGTCCATCGGTAATTCCCGTCCATGCCAGCGCATCGCCCTCATTGAGCGTGATAGCAATCAAGCCGGATTTACGGATATTGTTGTATGCAGAAAGTTCTGTGCGTTTGATGATGCCTTGTTTTGTGACCATCACCAAATATGCGCCTTCCGTCTCCTCCGGCACACGCATCATATTGGTGACCTGCTCGCCATTCTGTAATTGCAGCAGGTTTACAATGTTCACGCCACGGGAAGTGCGGCTTCCCTCATAGATTTGATATCCTTTCAGACGGAACACTCGTCCCAAATCTGTGACGAACAGCAAATGATCGTGCGTAGATGCCAGGAACAACTCCTCTACGAAGTCCTCTTCCTTGCGGCTGAGTGCCGTGATGCCGCGGCCGCCCCGGCGCTGAGCCTGGTAGGTATCCGCCGGCTGGCGTTTGATATATCCCGCATGTGTCAAAGTGAACACACACTGTTCCTCAGGGATCAGATCCTCAATGTCTACTTCGCCAGACACATGGGCAATTTCAGTACGGCGATCATCGCCGTATTTTTCCCGCAGAGCATTCAATTCGTCTTCCACGATCTCCAGAACTTTTTGCTCATCTGCAAGAATGGAACGCCACTCACTGATTTTTTCATGCAGTTCGTTCAACTCGGTCTCAATCTTCAAAATTTCAAGTCCTGCCAACTGACCCAATTGGAAGTTGACAATGGCAGTGGCCTGAAGATCATCGAAGCCAAATTTCTCCATGATGGCGATTTTTGCTTCGGCCTTTCCGCCTTTGCAACCACGAATGGTGGCAATGATATCATCCACAATATCGACGGCCCGGCGCAGACCTTCCAAGATATGTGCACGTTCCTCAGCTTTTTTCAAATCAAAAGCCGTACGACGGCGCACCACTTGGCTCTGGAAGTCCAGATATTTCTGAAGCATCTCTTTCAAGGTCATGACCTTAGGGACACCGCCGTCCAACGCCAGCATGATCACGCCAACGGTATCCTGCAACTGCGTATAGCGGTACAACTGATTCAATACCACTTGAGGATTTGCTTCACGTTTGAGTTCGATGACAATGCGCATACCTTTCTTGCGATCGGACTCATCGTTCAAATCGGAGATTCCTTCGATTCGTTTGTCCTTTACCAGATCGGCAATGTTCTCGATCAAACGAGCTTTATTCACCATGTAAGGAATTTCGGTCACAATGATTTGGAAGCGGCCATTGGCTTTTTCTTCAATCTGTGCCCGGCCCCGCAGCGTAATTTTGCCGCGGCCTGTCGCATAAGCCGCCCGAATACCAGACCGGCCCATAATGATACCGCCCGTGGGGAAGTCCGGTCCCTTGATGTGCTCCATCAAACCGGCCAGTTCAATATCCGGGTCGTGAATCAGCGCAGCAATACCGTCGATCACTTCTCGCAGATTGTGGGGCGGAATGTTGGTGGCCATACCCACCGCAATGCCTTGAGACCCGTTTACAAGCAGGTTCGGAATGCGGCAGGGAAGCACCGTAGGCTCTTTTTTGGATTCGTCAAAGTTCGGCTGAAAATCAACCGTATCTTTATCAATGTCCCGCAAAAGTTCCACAGCGATTTTGCTCATGCGCGCCTCGGTATAACGATAAGCCGCAGGAGGGTCGCCGTCCACAGAACCGAAGTTGCCCTGGCCGTCTACCAGAGGATAACGCAAGCTGAAATCCTGCGCCAAACGCACCATGGCATCGTATACCGATGCGTCGCCATGGGGGTGATAGGAACCCAGCACCGCACCTACCGTGTCCGCAGATTTGCGGGTAGGATGGCTGGGATCGTTTCCGCGCTCATGCATGGTATACAAAATACGCCGGTGCACGGGCTTGAGGCCGTCGCGCACATCGGGCAGCGCGCGCTGCGTGATAACAGACATGGAGTAGTCGATAAAGGCTGACTCCATCTCCTCCTTAATGTCACGTACAATCAGGCGTGTGCCTTCCGTGATCGAATTTTCAATCATAATCTATTCTCCACTTTCCATCTGTCAAATCACACGTCCAAATTTGCGTACTGGGCGTTTTTCTCAATGAAATTCTTACGAGGCTCCACCTTATCGCCCATCAGGATGCTGAATGTCTGATCCGCCTTGATGGCATCCTCAATGGTGATCTGCACAATCACGCGATTTTCCGGGTTCATAGTGGTCTCCCAAAGCTGTTCCGGGTTCATTTCGCCCAAGCCTTTGTAGCGGCTTGCCTTAGCGCCCTGACCCATTTCTGCCATCATCTGGCTTAGCTCAGCGTCGTTGTACGCATATTTGATTTTCTGTCCTTTTTGAATGCGGAACAAAGGCGGCTGAGCAATGTATACATACCCGCCCTCGATCAAAGGCCGCATAAACCGGAAGAAGAAAGTCAAAAGCAACGTAGCGATGTGACTGCCGTCTACGTCCGCATCGGCCATGATAAACACTTTGTGATAACGCAGCTTGGAAATATCAAAATCCTCGCCCAATCCACAGCCCAGAGCCGTGACCACCGGGGTCAGCTTATCATTGCCGTACACTTTATCGATGCGAGCTTTTTCCACGTTCAGCATTTTGCCCCACAAAGGCAGAATGGCTTGAATGTTGGAGTCACGACCCTGCTTGGCCGAACCGCCGGCGGAATCACCCTCGACGATAAAGATTTCAGTCTTAGAGGGATCTTTTTCTCGACAGTCCGCCAATTTTCCCGGCATACGGCTAGTTTCTAAGGCCGATTTCCGGCGCACCAGTTCCCGGGCACGCTTGGCCGCCTCTCGGGCGCGGGCCGCCTGCATAGCCTTTTCATAAATCGCCTTTGCAACAGCGGGGTTCTCTTCAAAGAACTCCTTGAGCTTGTCGTACACCATGCCCGAAACAAGACCGCGAATCTCGGTATTTCCAAGCTTTGCCTTAGTCTGTCCTTCAAATTGTGCCTCGGTCAGCTTCACGCTGATCACAGCCGTCAAACCTTCGCGCACATCGGAACCGGACAGATTGTCGTCCTTTTCCTTGATGTAGCCTTTTTCCCGTCCAAAATCGTTGAACACACGAGTCAGAGCTGTTTTAAATCCTTCTTCGTGAGTACCGCCGTCGGGCGTATTCACGTTGTTCGCAAAAGAAATGATGCACTCTTTAAAGCTATCATTGTACTGCATGGCTACTTCTGCCACAGAGTCATTCAGCTTGCCTTTCAGATAAATCACGTCCGGGTGCAGCACTTCCAAACCCTGTTCGGCATGAATGTGCTCTACAAAGCTGCGAATGCCGCCCTCGTAGCACATGCTTTCCTGTTGTTCTTTGCCCTTGCGCTCATCCGTCAAGGTAATGCGAACGCCAGCATTCAAGAACGCTTCTTCGCGCAGCCGTACATTGAGAGTCTCATAATCGTATTCCAGTACTTCAAACATCTCGGGATCCGGTTTGAACGTAACTGTGGTTCCGTTGGGAAGATCCGTAGCTCCCAAATTCTGCAAATCGGCATCGGCCACACCACGATGGAAGCTCTGGCGGTACATATATCCGTCCTTGCGCACAGTGACGGTTAGCCACTCGCTCAGGGCATTTACAACACTGGCACCCACGCCATGAAGGCCTCCGGATACTTTATAACCGGAGTTATCGCCGCCGAATTTTCCGCCCGCGTGTAAAATTGTGAACACAACCGTTACCGCCGGAATCCCCAGCTTCGGCTGAATATCCACAGGTACACCACGTCCATTATCGGTGACTTCAATGACATTGTCTTCTTTGATGGTCACTTCAATGTGATTGCAGAATCCAGCCAAAGCCTCGTCAATGGCATTGTCCACGATCTCATACACCAAATGGTGCAATCCTCGTGGTCCTGTAGAACCAATGTACATACCCGGGCGCTTGCGCACCGCTTCCAGCCCCTCCAAAACTTGGATTTGGCTGCCGTCGTACTCATGCTGATTTGTGTTTTGTTCAGACATTCCCATTCTCCTATTTCGTAATCGCTATATCGTCGATGTAACCGCTGCGCTTTTTCAACGTGGCTGCTGAAATTTGACTGATATATACTTTTGCATTCTCACCTGTGGTCACAATAAAACTTTTTGGAAGCTCCGTGGTCACATTTACCACTCGTTTTTCCTTTTCTGCACGGGCCAGATAATCCCGCGTATGTTTGGAAAGCGTGGAAGAATCCAAATCAAAAATTCCTAAAATATCTTTTGTTCGGATGATGCAGTCCTGTCCAAGATGCAGATACATAGCCTCTCCTTTTCACGATCATTCTTCGCTCAAAACGCCGCTGTCCATCCGGTACACTTTTCCATCGGTCTTTGCAAACAACGCGGCGTCGCAGGCGGTTACAATGGTCTGCCGATGTTCCATCCGGCTCAAAAGATAGGCCTGCCGCACATCGTCCAACTCACTGAGTACGTCATCCAACAGCATCACCGGATGTTCTCCGGTGATTTTCTGAGCACCCGCCGCTTCCGCCAACTTCAAACTCAGCACCACAGACCGCTGCTGTCCCTGGCTTGCAAAACTTTTGGCGTCACGCCCGTCCAAAAACAAACAGAAATCTTCCCGGTGAGGCCCCACCGTACAAAACCCGGCCGCAAGATCCCTTTGCCTTGCTTGTCGAATCGCTTCCAAAAGAGGATTCTCTTTTGTGAATGAAGCCTCATACCGAATTTCTAATGTTTCACGACCGCTAGAAATATCTCGATAAATCGATAAAATATCCGGTTCTATCTGCGCAAGATAAGCTTGCCGTCGCCAGCTAAGTTGTGTGCCTGCGTCGGCAAGCTTTTCATCAAATACATCCAAAAGTTCTGTGGCACCGGATGTTTGGTAGTATTGTTTTAAAAGCGCGTTTTTTTGGCTGACAAGCCGGGTATAACGGCGCAAAAGAGTAATATAATCCGGATAGAGCTGACACAAAGCAGCATCCAAAAATTTTCGCCGGCCGTCCGGCCCACCTTTTACAAGACTGAGGTGACCCGGTGCAAACACCACTGCAGTAAACGTGCCCGCAATGGAAGAAGCTCGACCATGATCCACGCCGTTGACTTTGGCACTGCGCCCTTTTTTTCCAGAGCTTCCATCGCCAATGAAAATCCGAATATGATTTTCTCTGGTCTCAGCTTCGCTTTCACCTTCTACAATTGCAAAAGACGAGCCCTCACGTATCAACTCCGCGTCTTTGGAACCACGAAAACTTTTTCCTCCGGTCAACATCCAAACGGCTTCCAGAAGATTGGTCTTTCCCTGGCCATTCTGACCGCAAATCACCGTCAGTTCTCTGCCAGGTGCAAATTCAGCCGTTTGAATGTTTCGGTAATCCTGCACGGACAAATGTTTTAAAATCACGCGCCTGTTACCTCGATGACATCTCCGTCAAATTCGATTCTGTCGCCCGGCCGCACTTTTTTTCCGCGCATGGTGCATACTTCGCCATTGTATTTTACAAGGCCATCCTGCACCGCATTTTTTGCCTCTCCGCCAGTCTCGCAAAGTCCGGAAAATTTCAAAAGAGCATCCAGTTTAATAAATTCTGTTTGAATTGAAATAGTTTTCATACACTGCCTCCGACTCAGTCGTTTTTAAAACGGACCGGCAGTACCAGGAACAAAAAGTCTCCTCCGTCTTTTGGCAGTACTTTTACCGGAGACAAAGGTCCGCTCAACTCAAATACCAGTTTGTCGCAACGGGAATAACGAAGCGCATCCAAAAGGTACCGGTTGTTGAATCCGATCTCTACAGGCTCTCCCTCGATTTCAGCAGGCAGTTCGTCTACCACTTTTCCAAGAGTCGTCTGGCAGCGAACGGTGATGTGATCGTCAAACAAAACGCGCAGAGGATTTTTCAGCCGTTCGGTGATGATAAGGCTGGCGCGTTCGATGGTAGTAGAAAAATCACGCACATCCACGGTCACGCGAGTTTTATATCCCTCGGGAATGACCCGGGTGTAGTCCAAAAATTCGCCTTCGATCAAACGGCTGATTACGGTATAAGTTTGGGTTGCAAACACCACAAACCGACGATTTGCGGAGATGTGAACCACTTCGTCTTCCTCGCCAAAGAGCTTTACTACTTCGCTCAGGGTCTTAGCCGGGATAATGATGTCGATCTCCTTGGTGGCCATGACCGGTTTGTGAATAATGGCAAGCCGGTATCCGTCCAATGCGACCACTGTCAATTGTTCCGGAGTGATGGAGAACAAAGCGCCGGTATGAGCGGGCTTTTTATCGTCCGTAGAAACAGCAAACAGTGTGGTGTCTACCATTTCTTGCAAATCCGCAGTGTTCATGTCCAAAGTTTTATCCGCACCGGGATTGGGCAGATCCGGGAAATCCCCCGGGTTCAGGCCCATAATGTCAAATTCTGTGATACCGCCCTTGATGGTGGTGGCACCGGAATCCTGTGCATTGATTTCTACTTCCTCACTGGGAAGACGACGTACCATATCGCCCAGGAGTTTTGCAGGCAGAACTGCATCGCCCGGTTCCAGTACATTGGCCTCGATGGTGGTGGTGATTCCCATCTCCAAATCGTATCCAGTCAATGTCAGGCTGAATCCTTCCGCTTTCATCAGGATTCCTTCCAAAACGGGAATGCTGCTGCGCTGTGTCACAGCTTTGGAAACGCCCGCAATGGCATTGGCCAGCAGAGCGCGGTCACAGGTCAGTTTCATAAAGTTCCTCTTTTCTTTTAAGTCTTGGCTTTTGTTTTGAAAAAGAAACCATTTTTTCAAAAAGTAGAAAGAAGGTGTTTTTCAAAATTTTGAGTAAAATAGAAAATAAAAAGTAATCGTAGTAGTAGGGTCGGTTGAATTGTTGAAGGATGTTTGTAAACGGGCTTTTTAAAAGCGCTTTTCGGTTTTTCACTTTTCGTGTAAGAAGTGTGGAAAAGTTGTGAATTTCAACATAGGAAATTTTTGAAAAGAAAGATATGTTGAAAACTCATGTTGAATGTTGAAAAAAGTGTTGAAAAGTGGAACAACTTTCAAAGGCAGTTTTAAGACCGCACATTCTTCATAATATCTTCAATGGTTTCTCTGGTGCGCGGGTCCGTGTCCATTTTCTTTTGGATGTCGCTGATCGAGTAAACCACCGTAGAATGGTCACGGCCGCCAAATTCACGGCCAATGTCCTCCATGCTCATGCCAGTAATTTCACGTACTAGATACATGCTGACCTTGCGGGCATTGGATACGTTGGAGCGCCGGGTAGGTCCCCGCAGCGCTTCAGGCGTAGTGTTGTAAGTTCGCGCAGCCTCACAAAGAATTTTTTCTACGGTCACGGGCACAGGTTGAATCTCATTGAGAATATCTTTAATGGCATTTTGCGCTGCGCCAATTACCGGCTGAATGCCTTCCAACTTCCGATAGGCGTCCAGCTTTTTCACAGCGCCCTCTAATTGACGAATGTTGTTTTTGAGACGATTTGCAATGTATTCGGCCACATCGTTGGGCATATTTAGACCCAGCAAATCTGCTTTGCGGCGGATAATGGCCACGCGCGTTTCAAAATCGGGCGGCTGAATATCTGCAATCAATCCCATTTCAAAACGGGTGCGTAACCGATCTTCTAAGCTCTTAATTTCTCTTGGAGCCCGGTCAGAAGCAAGGACGATTTGTTTTCCCGCGTTGTAAAGTGTATTAAACGTATGGAAAAATTCCTCTTGCGTAGATTCTTTGCCGCCAATAAACTGAATATCGTCCACTAAGAGAACGTCCGCTGCCCGGTATTTGTTGTGAAATTGAGCAGTGGTGTTGTCGTGAATGGCAGTGATGATTTCGTTGGTAAATTTTTCACCGTCTACGTAAACAATGTTGTAATCGGGATGGTTCTTTTGAATTTCGGCTTTGATAGCATTCAAAAGATGGGTTTTTCCGAGTCCGGAATCTCCCCAAATGAACAGCGGGTTATAAGACCCCGAAGGATTGGCTGCTACGGCCTGAGCCGCTGCATGGGCAAATTTATTGGTAGAACCCACGATAAAAGTCTCAAAGGTATAGGAATAGTTTCCGTCGGGTTGCTGCACAGGCGCAGCAGTGGAGGGCGCCGGCGCGGCAGACAGCACGATCTGAATATTCGGTTCAAAACCTAAAATCGCGCGGAAGCCTTCCAAAAGAAGATCCATGTAACGTTTTTCAAGGGTACTTTTCATAAAGTCAGAAGGTACCTGCAAAGTGGCGGTATTTCCATCGAAATCTCCTGCTTCCACGTCTTTGAAAAAAAGTTCGTAGGTGGCGTTCGCCACGTTTTTGTTGCAGTACTCCTTCACCGCGCTGAATACTTCGTTGAACGAATTCATACTTTCCAAAACAACTCCTAATGATACAATACGATAGATAGATAAAGTATACCACAAATGGGCCTTTTTCGCAATGCTTATATTATATAAGTAAAGAGAAATCAACACCTGCCTTTTCAAATGCGCGAAAAGAAAAGGGAGAAAAAACCGGAAAAAACAGTTGACAAACCCTGTATTTTTCTGGTATAGTTCTATTTTGCAGGGCTGTCTCTATTGATCAGCAGCCACACTTGACAAAAACAAAAAGAAATCCACAATATCTTGTGGTCATAGAGGAGGAAGAAAGATGAAACGTACTTTCCAGCCCAAGAAAATTCATCGCGCGAAAAAGCATGGTTTCCTGGCTCGTTCCAAGAGCAGCGACGGACGTAAAGTACTGGCTGCACGCCGCCGCAAAGGCCGCGCGAAATTGGCCGCCTAATTGAGGCGAAATTTTCGGATTTTGATCCGGGCATAAAAAAGCAGAAACGGGCGGTGTTTGGCCGCTGAGAGAAAGGCCACTCAAAATGTGGCCTTTTTGCTTATATCCGCAAATGGAAAGGATGTCTCTGGCACATGCGCTATGAGCCGATCACAAGAAACAATGATTTTGTACGTGCGTATACTCGCGGCAAATCATACGTGCATTCGCACATTGTGCTGTATGTGCGCAAAAACCGCGTAGGTCACACACGCGTAGGCTTAACTGCTACTAAAAAGATCGGCAATGCGGTGCAGCGCAACCGTGCTCGCCGAGTGATGCGGGCGGCGCTGTACAGCGTACTCAGTCAGGATGTGGGGCCCGTGGATATTGTGCTTGTGGCGCGTGGGATCACGCCGCGCCTGAAAAGTACAAAACTGGCGATCACATTGCAAAAATTGCTTCAGAGCGCGGGAATTTTGGAATGAGATATTGGATCCGAAAGTTGTTTATTCTGCCTATCAAAGGATATAAAAAGTTCATCTCGCCCTTGCTTGGAAACAATTGTCGGTTTTATCCCACCTGTTCAGAATATACGATGCAGGCTATTGAGATACACGGCGTTGTAAAAGGCATTCTTTTGGGCGCTTGGCGCATATTGCGCTGTAACCCGTTTTGCAAAGGAGGAATCGACCCGGTGCCTCCAAAGGGAAAATGGAAAAACGGGTAATCAGAATCAGTCTCCTAAATACGCGCGCCGCGCACGCGCGTCCCTCTAATAAAAAACGCCCCGCGCAGGCAGACAGGAAAATGTAAATGAATATTTTCGGTTTTCTCGCACCCATTTTAGGTTGGGTCATGGAGTGGATCTATCGGTTCATTCCCAACTACGGCTGGACCATGATTCTCTTCACATTGCTGACACGTCTTTTGATGTTCCCGTTGAGCGTGAAGCAGCAAAAGAGCACGGCGCGCATGTCTGCGTTCCAGCCCATGATGCAGGAGATTCAGAAAAAATACGCCAATGACAAGCAGCGTCAGAACGAAGAGATGATGAAGCTGCAGCAGGATGCAGGCTTTTCCATGACTGCCGGATGCTTGCCCATGGCGCTGAACATGTTCGTCATCTTCGGTGTTATTGAAGTAGTGTATCGTCCGCTTCAGTATGTACTTTTGGTCTCTAAGGATGTAATCAACGAGATGGTTACACTGGCCAATGAGACGCTGGGAACTTCTCTGGATGCGGCGCATTACACTGTGCAGAATACGCTGATCAACCTGGTCAAACAGAATCCCGATACATTCAGCGATTTGCTGGGTGATAAGCTGGAATCTGTTGTCAACTTCAACTTTACGTTCTTCGGCATTGATTTGTCTCAGGTTCCCAGCGAAGTGGGCTTTTTCAGCATGGCCATCATCATTCCGGTTCTCTCTGTTTTGTCCATGATTCTGGTCAATGTGATCACCATGAGCATGAGTGGCCAGCAGATGAACGGAACAATGAAAATCTTGCCCTGGGCCATGAGCATTATGTTCGGTTTCATTACCTTTACCGTTCCCGTTGGTTTCTCTCTGTACTATACTGCGTCCAACCTGTTTGCGCTGGTGCAGTCCATCATTTTAAAGAAAATGTACAACCCTGAAGAGATCAAAAAGCAGATTCAGGAAGAGATCGAGGCAAAACGTGCGGAACGTAAAAAGAAAAAACAGGTAAAAGTTGTAGCTGCAGACGGTGCGGAAGTGGTCAAGGATGTGTCGCAGGCGGAACTGGACCGAATCCGTTTGGAGCGTGCCCGACAGATGGAAGACGAACGTTACAAAGATGAATAAGCGCACTGGGAGGGATCAGAGATGCGTGAAGTAATCATGACCGGAAAAACCGTGGAAGAAGCCACTGAACTGGCTTTGAGCGAATTGGGTGTGTCCGCTGAGGACGCCAGCGTAGAAGTGCTGGAACTGCCTCATCGCCGTTTTTTCAAAAACATTCCCGCAAAGGTTCGTGTGAGTGTGGACGAGCCTGAGGAGAAAAAAATCGAATTTGAAAAACCTGTGGAAAAAGTACAGGAGCCTGTACACAAGAAGGAAACCCCTCAACCGCAGCCGAAACCTGAGAAAAAACAGGAACCAAAAGCTGTTGAACCCGAAAAGAAACCTGAGGAGCAGCCAAAAGAGGAAACAGTCTCTGAACAACCTGTGGACCCCGAAGAGTTCCCCAAGGTTCGAACGGCGGTAGAGTATTTGAAAGAGATCAGCGTGGCAATGGGCGCTGAAAAAATCACCATCGAGCCGGTTCGCCGCGGTGAGGCCATCATTCTGAAAGTGGAAGGCGAAGACAGTGGCATTTTGATTGGTCACCGGGGCGAGGTCATGGAAGCACTGAGCTATCTGTGCAGCTTGGCCGCAAATCGTTTGGATGGAGATTATACCAAGATCGGACTGGATGTAAATCATTATCGTGCCAAGAGAGAAGCCAATCTGGAAGCTTTGGCAAAGCGCATTGCCGGAAAAGTGGTGCGCACAGGCCGCAGTCATACACTGGAGCCCATGAATCCTTATGAGCGCCGCATCATTCACTCGGCGGTCAGCCAGGTGGAGGGAGCTAAGAGCGAGTCCACAGGAGAGGGTGCAAACCGGCGTGTGGTCATCATGTGTGCAGATCCCGCTGCCCGTAAGGACGGCAGAGACCGCCGGGAAAAACGCGGTGGAAGAGGCGGTCGCGGCGGCCGTGGCCGTGGCGGAAAAGGTTCTCGTGACGCTCGTTCTTCTACGCCGAGCCGTGAGTTTGCGGATCGTCCCCGTGATCCCTCGGCAGCGCCGGTGGTTCCCACCCGCACCGAGACCATCAACGATGGCGCAGATTTGCCCTTGTTCGGAAAAATCGAGCTGTAAATCAAAAATTCCAAATGGATTCTGATAGTGTTTATAGGTGCATTTTGTGGCCTATCTATTATCAAAGCAGAGGGGTGGACGGCGAAAGCCGCCCGCCCCTCTGCTTTTTGGCTCTTAGACCATCCATTCTATCTGTGCTTTGGGGAGAGTGGTCAGATGCACGGGCCGCTCTCCTTTTTCCATCAGACTGTCCACCATACCGGTATAACGGCAGACGATGTGGATGTCCTGAACAGCGGAGTGGAAACACTTTTGCGCTCTCTCGCCGATTGCAATGCGTTGAATAAACAGGCGGAGAAGTTCATCAATGGTGGTGTACCGTTGCCTTTTCGCTTAGCGTTGAAGTCTGCGGACAACCTGCGGAACCGTTCATTGGTGATTCGGCTCAGAACATTGTCCTCATAAAGACGCTTGAACAAGAAGAAAGCTCATCGCTTCTGTGCTGCATGGCGCCCGCTTTGTTGCAAAACTTTGATCTCCTGCTTCAACTCCGCGCTATTTTTGGTATTGATATATGCCCCGAACTGCCGTTCCTTCATTCTGGCAAAGTGTTTTATCAGATGCGTATCTGTCACCTGAACGAGGCAGCGGGAAAATATCCTTTGGCATCTGCGTTTGCAGTCCGGAGGACTCGTCCTCCCACGTGTTTTTCACGAATATAGAAGTGACGGACAGGTTCCGGCCAATATAAAGATAACAAAAGTGAAGTTCAACAGCAGCGCCTCCAGAGGCAACATCTTATGATGTGCCATCTGGAGGCGCTGTTTATTTCTCCAAAGATACAGGCGTACTTCCATTTTCATCACTCAACAGTCCGCGGAATTCCTCAATCATGGACTCCAGCGTTGTCTGTTCCATCGCTTCCTTGGCGGCATCCTCAATCTTGTGGTATGGGGTTTCCAGCACTTTGCGGATATTCTGTGCCACCGGGCAGGAACGACCCTCGCAGGGATGAATCCCAATCAGGGATGTAACTCCTTGGGGCTCCAGTGCAGTATATATCTGATACAGCGTGATTTGGGATGGATCGATGCGCAACTCCGCGCCGCCGGTCCCTCTGGGAACCGTAATGATGCCCGCTTTTTTCAACGCACTGAGAATGTTGCGAATCACAACAGGGTTGCTCCCAGTACTTTCCGCCAGAAGATTGCTGGTCACCTTGACAATCCCCTTGGCTTCGTGAATAAATATCAGACAATGAACCGCAATGGAGCATTTCATACTGATTTGCATACTACTCTTTTGCATCCTTTCAAACCGGATTGATATTGATTTGCATTGTTGTAACTATTGACTTTACATCATGCGAGTGGTACACTGTCATGGATGTAACATCATTTGTTACATTTCTTATATTAGCGGTTCTTTCGGTAAAAAGCAAGAGAGATTCCCTAATACAAATCCACCAGAGAGAGGTCTTATATGAAAGCAATTCAAATCAACGAATATTCGAAACAAATCAATACAGTTCTGCGTGATATTCCATTACCCAAAATTTCCGATTCCGAGGTGCTGATTCGGGTAAAAGCAGCAGCGGTCAATCCTCTGGAGATGCTGATTCTGACAGGAAGCGTAAAATTGATTCAGGATTACCCCATGCCCCTGACATTGGGAAATGAGTGTTCCGGCATTGTAGAAGAGGTAGGCAGCAAAGTCACAGACTTTCAGAAAGGGGATAGAGTTTATACTCGGCTTCCTTTGAATAAAATCGGCGCCTTCGCGGAATGTGTGGCGGTGGATCAGAATGCGATTGCCAAAATGCCGGAGGGTTATGATTTCAATACTGCCGCTGCAATTCCACTGACCGGCCTGACGGCCTATCAGGCCATCGTAGAGGAATTGGAGGCAAAGCCGGGAGAAACGCTGCTGATTCCCGGTGGCTCGGGCAGCTTTGGCCAGATGGCAGTCCCCATCGCAAAGACGCTGGGCCTGCGGGTGATCGTGACAGGTAACGCACGGGCAAAGGAACAGTTCCTTTCCATGGGAGTGGATCGGTACATGGATTATAAACAGGAAAATTATTGGGAGCAGTTATCTGACATTGACCATGTCATTGACACCTTGGGAGCTTCCGAATTTGAACATGAATTGGCGGTTCTGAAACAGGGCGGGCGGCTGGTGAGTCTACGAACCGGACCCAACAAAGCTTTTGCTATGAAACATCATGTTTCCGGTCTGAAAAAGCTGTTGTTTACTCTGGCCGGTAGCAAATATGACAAGGCCGCCGGAAAACAGGGAAAAGAATACCGGTTTCTGTTTGTCCGCTCCAATGGGGCGCAGTTGCAAAAGATTACAGAGATCGTGGAGCAGCAACAGATAAGGCCAGCCATTGATTCCCGTATTTTTTCGCTCTCAGAGGCCAACCAGGCACTCCAGCTTGTGTCCAAAGGGCCGATCAATGGGAAAGTGATCATTCAACTATGAGGGAAAATCAAACAAATAAGTTATCAGGTTCCAAAAACTCCGTACATCATTTCCTATATGCAGATGAAACAAACGAATGAAGGAGGATTTTTTATGAAACTCTATACCATTGTGTTCAGTCCTACTGGCGGCACTCAAAAGGTAGCCACATCTTTAACAGACACGCTGGAAGGTGAAGCAATCAAAGTAGATCTTACCGACAGCAAACAGAATTTTCGCGCAGTACAACTGACACAGGAGGATGTAGCGGTCATTTCTGTTCCGTCCTACGGCGGCCGTGTTCCCGCTGTGGCTGTGGAACGGCTGACTATGTTGAGCGGCCAAGGTGCTCGTGCTGTCTTGGTCTGTGTCTACGGGAACCGGGACTACGAAGATACACTGGTGGAGCTGGAGGATGCTGCAAAACAGGCTGGTTTCCGAGTCATCGCTGCCGTGGCTGCCATAGCGGAACACTCGATTGCCCGGCAGTTTGCCGCCGGCAGACCCGATGCACAGGATGAGAAGCAACTTTCTGCTTTTGCCCGGCAGATTCAAGCAAAGCTCTCTGCCGGAGACTCCACGGAGCCTTCCATTCCCGGCAACCGTCCTTATAAAAAGGTCACAGGCACCAGTATGGTTCCAAAGCCCACGAAGGAATGTACCAACTGCGGCCTATGCGCGGCGAAATGTCCAGTGCAGGCCATTGACAAGGAATACCCGAAAAAAGTGGATGAGGAGACGTGCATCTCCTGTATGCGCTGTATCTCGGTCTGCCCCCACTCTGCCCGGAAAGTCAATCCCGTCATGCTCGCTGCTGCCAGTCTGATGCTGAAGAAAGTATGCTCTGAGAGGAAAGATTGCGAACTGTTTCTTTGACTGCGGGCAGCCCACCTTAACACTGCCAATCAGCTTCTTATTGGGATACTAGAGGCGATGTTTTTTATAGCCCTTCGTTCATCATTTTTATCAAACCGTAAACCGCAGTCCCTAGGCAGAAAACTTACCATTTTGCGAGAGTAAAGAGCTTCCCTGCTCAACAAAAAATTAGGGCCTGTGGCGCTCTACAAGCCCCAATTCCTTCCATACACGGCGTTAATTCCTATAGGGTTCACATTGTGTACCTATGGGAATTTTTTTATCACTTATTCGGCTGTTGAAGAAAATCAAATGTCCGCACTGCCTTCCATTTGTTTGCCGGAGTTTGTACAAACTCTTATAAACAATTTGTTTGCATATACGCAGACGCTGTAATTTTAGATTGAATTTTTGTCGGTTTACCGCTATGATGAGAAAGAGAACCAAGCGAGGTGTTTTCTTTGGAGATAAAAGAGTTTTTTCCCTTTTGGAAGACTTTAACCGCAGATCAACAAGCTCGCCTGACCGAGTCGGCCCGTCCTTATACCGCGAAAAAAGGCGAAGTGCTGCATCGGGGACAGGCAGATTGTCTGGGCCTTGTCTGCGTGTGCAGCGGCGTTTTGCGGGCATATACGTTGTCCGGTGAGGGCAGAGAGATCACGCTTTACCGCCTTTACGAGCGGGATGTGTGCCTGTTCAGCGCGTCCTGCGCTATGCGTGCGGTGGATTTTGATATCATCATTGAGGCGGATCAGGAATCTCAACTTTTGGTGATTCCGCCTGATGTGTATCGCCGTTTGATGGAGCAGAGCGCGCCGGCCTCAAACTTTACAAACGAGTTGATGGCCGGTCACTTTTCCGATGTGATGTGGCTGCTGGATCAGGTGCTCAATAAAAAATTGGACGCTCGTCTTGCCGCGTTTTTGTTGGAGGCAGCCGATCGTGAAAACAGTGATACTCTGACATTGACCCACGAAACCATCGCCGGTGAATTGGGCAGCGCCCGGGAAGTGATTTCCCGCATGATGAAATATCTGCAAAGTGAGGGATTGGTGGCCGTCAGCCGGGGCAGCGTGCGCCTTGTGGACCGGCCCGGTCTTGCAAATCTGGCCGGTGACAGCCTTCGGTGATTTGGTCACATACAAACGCCCTTTTTCGGTGTATTCTTAACTCACAAACAAAAGATATACCTTGAGAGGAGCGTTTAAAATGGCAGTGGAGCATGTTGGAAAACAAAATTTTGAGGAGAAGGTCCTGCGGCAGACACAGCCGGTCCTAGTGGATTTTTGGGCACCCTGGTGCATGCCCTGCCGTATGTTCGGTCCGGTGCTGGATAAAGTTGCCAAGGATACGCAGGACACGGCCAGTGTGGTAAAAATCAACATCGATGAGGAGCCGGAACTGGCATCTCAGTATGGTGTCATGAGCATCCCCACAGTGATGGTGTTCAAAAACGGGCAGGTTGTCAGCCGCAGCGTAGGAATGCAGACCCCCGGCGCGGTAAAAGCCATGCTGAACGTTTGATAAAAAATGCAAAGCGGAGGCGTTAGCCTCCGCTTTTTTTATTGTGCTTCAAAATATTTTTATTGTTTTTCGATAAAAAATACTTGAAAAACGAAAAAATGTGTGCTATGATGGGGCCAACAAAGGGGGAATCCGGTATGAAGTGGAATAATGACCGAAGTCTTTTGCTCAGCCGTGTGTGCGTATGGGGGTTTACCGTGGCGCTTGCGGCACTGTTTTTAACTGCGCCCTGGTTTTGGAATTGGGTGCTTTGGCGGGCAAATGTTCGAATCGTGTACATCGCGGTCACTTATGCCTCCGGCATTCCTGCTGCGGTGGTGTTGTGGTGCCTGCACCAGTTGCTGCGCAACATCAGCGAGGAAGAAGTATTCATCCAGGAAAATGTGCGCAGCCTGCGCATTATGTCCTGGTGTTTGATTGCGGCGGCATTGGTGTATCTAGTGGGCAGTGCTTTTGACTGGTACCTGATTGTGTTTGCTGTGGCGGCCGCCTTTGTGGGTTTGATCCTGCGTGTGGTGAAAAATGTGTTTGCCCAGGCGGTAGAACTGAAAAATGAGAACGACTTTACCATTTAGGAGGTGCGCGCAATGCCGATTATTGTAAACATCGACGTGATGATGGCGCGCCGGAAAATCAGTGCCGGAGAGCTGGCCGAAAAAGTGGGCATCACGCCGGCAAATCTGTCTATTTTGAAAAACAACAAAGCGAAGGCCATTCGCTTTTCCACACTGGAAGCGCTGTGCAAAGCGCTGGATTGCAAACCCGCAGACATTTTGGATTACGTAGAAGAGGAGTAAGACAATGGAAGAGAAAACCTTGCCGGTGGGCGCGGGCAGCCCGCCTTATTCCCGTGCGCCCATTTTTCAGAAAAAAGATGTTTGGTTTGCCTTGGGATTTCTTTTATTGGGGTGGATGTATCTGGAACTTACTTTGTTCCGGGAGGTGACCGCCTGGCTGCCAACAAACTCCACTTATTTGGTGTTTGGAACACTGTACGCAGCAGTGGTGCTGGGATACGTGTATGTTGCAGGAATCCGGCCGCCCCGGGAGAGTTGGTTCTGGCTGGCGCTGTTGGCGGTTCAGTGTCTGGCACTTATCACCGGCGGTCCTTATTATTCGGGCGAAGTCCGGTTTCTCATGGGCCTT
Source organism: uncultured Ruthenibacterium sp. (assembly GCF_963558415.1). Taxonomy (NCBI): domain Bacteria; kingdom Bacillati; phylum Bacillota; class Clostridia; order Eubacteriales; family Oscillospiraceae; genus Ruthenibacterium; species uncultured Ruthenibacterium sp. The sequence continues at coordinate 27,501 of NZ_CAUWGY010000013.1, forward strand.
GCCCAGTGGTTCATGCTGCATTTTACTGCTTCCTATTGGGCACTGAGCGCCTGCGGCCGGCTCTTGAAAGACAAGCGTACTTCCAACTGGCTGATGTTTGATGCACTGAACGCTGCCTTTGTGCTGCCATGGGGCAACTTTCTTCGCCTTCCGGCCGCCCTTTGGTGGGGCGTGCGGCAGGCAATATCCCGCCGGAAGATGCAGCGCATTTCCACCGCTCAACGGCTCCGGATCCTGTCGGTGATGGGTGGGGTGCTTCTGGCACTTGTTTGTCTGTGTTTTGTGCTGCCCCTTTTGATACAGGCGGATGCGGGCTTCGCGGCACTGGCAGGCAATTTGGGCGAATGGATGACATCCTGGAGCAGGCGTTTATCTGACTGGCTTTTTAGCGGAATTGGTTTTGTCCATGTGGTGTTGTCGGTGCCGGTGGCATTTTATTTGTACGGCCTTGTGTACGGCAGCGTACGAGGCCGCCGAAACTGTGTGCATGACAAGCGGGTCGTGTGCGAGACACAGCAGAGTGTCCGTTTGTTGCCCCGTGCCACCTTGGGTACGGCGCTGGGCATTTTGGGACTGGTGTATGTGCTGTTTATCGCGCTGCAGACAAACTATTTGTTCGGCGCCTTTTTCGGTCGTCTGGCCGAGGGCTTTTCCTATGCGGAATATGCCCGCCGCGGCTTTTTTGAACTTTGTCAGGTAGCCGCCATCAACATCGGGATTCTATTGGCAGCCAATTTGACCAGCCGGATACCTATGGAACAGAATCGAATGCTGCGGATCTGCAATGGAGCTCTGTCGGTTCTGACGCTGTTTTTGATTGCGACGGCAGCCAGCAAAATGGGCCTTTACATCCGGGTCTACGGGTTGACGGCCAAGCGGGTGCTGGTCAGTGTGTTTTTGCTTTGGATGGCCATTTCTTTTGTGTTGATTGTTGTGCGTCAGTTTCGGCCGTTCCGTCTGGTTCCCTGGATGGTGTATACGGGAGCAGTGCTGTTCTGTGCGCTGTGCGTGTTTCCGGTGGACAAAGGCATCGATGCTTACAATCAGGCACGGGTGGAAGCGGGAACGCTTCCGATGTATACGCAGCAGGAGCAGACGCTTTTGGAATTGCCAGAAAACTGGGAGGTAAATGAACTGACCGTTTGCAGCACTGCACAGGCCGTTGCCATGGGCGATGAGCAGGACATCAGCGCCGTGCTGGACCTTTTGCGGCAAAATGGATACGGTGCCGTGGCGGAAAGCATCGGTGACCAGCCCTCGGGAGCCGAGGATGTGCTTTGGGTGGATGTGCAGTGCGGGCAAGACACCTTCCGGGTGTACGCTTACCGCAGGCAGGGAGCTTGCTGGCTGGAGCAGCCCTACAACGGAATTTATCCTCTGGCACAAGAAGATTTTGAATGGCTTTGGTCTTTGGTGGAAAACGAGGGAAGGATGGACAAATAATGGGAAAAGCGTGGATGAATTTGGCAAGTCTTGGCCTGGGCCTTGCAGCCTGGCTGCTTCCGCTGGTGGCCGTAGCACTTTTCAAAAAGGCGCGGGGCCGTTTGAGTTCGGTGCTCACAACCGTCAGTGCTCTGTGCTGCGCCCTTTCTTTGTATTTGCAAATTTGTTATCAAAATCATCTGGTTGAAATTGAGGACATCAGCGCTGTTTTGGATACTTCTGAGCCGCTGGTGTTTGTGGCGGGAATTCTCGTGGGTGTGACGGCTTTTTTAAATGGATTCAGTCTGGTGGTGTTGTGTGCAGGGGCAAAAGATACTTGACGCAGATGAGGTTTGCTTGTACAATTTCCTTTGAGATAAACACAAAGGAGAAGAAGTTATGAAAGCACGCATTCCCAAACACCGCGAATTTATCATCCGTTTTGAAGAAAATTACGATAAGGCCGACGAGTGCTGGGCCAAGTTGCAGGAAATTATGGATGCTTATAAAAAAGAGGGAAAAAGCGTTTATACTCCCAGCTTCATTGAGGACAATGAGGACAAAGTGAAGGCGCTGCAGGAGAATTACGAGTTCACTTACACCATCGAAGAGCGCTGATTGAAATCGAATACAAAAAGGGCGGCATCTTTTGATGCCGCCCTTTTGTTTTCCGAAAAAGCGAACGATTGGGTTTGTTACTCTTCTATGGACAGACCGTTTTCATCTTTCAGACCGCAGATTGCAACCACACCATTGTTCTTGTAATTTACCACAAGAGTGACATCGCCTGTTTTCCAACGGTCCTCACCCTCTTTGCTTTCATCCGGTTCGCCCCAGACTTCTCTCAACTGATTGATTTGATATCCGGGCAGAATATTGTTGACTTCTGCTTCGCTCATCTCAGCGATCGCTGTTAAAGCCGGAAGGTTATCGTTGCTTTTTCTCACGGAATAGCCAATGCGCCATGCAGCGAAGATTCCTGCGATCACAACAATCACGATCCATACCATCATCCGATTTCTTTTCGTAGAGACGACCCCCTTTGTTAAAAAGGTTTGAAAGCAACACTGCCTGTTAATATTGCATTTATTATATTCTGAAAATGCGGTGAGAACAAGATGACAAAAAACACATTCTCTGTGGAAAAATGCCCTTTGCTACCTCTGGTTGCACAAAAGAAAAGAAGGTTTGGTAGCAGAAAAAAGCACTTTTTGGTACAATGAAAGCACGAAAGGGGGCGGTGAGATGGATTTTGGACCGAGGATCGCCGCGCTGCGCCGACAGGCGGGACTCTCGCAAGAGGCCCTGGCCGAGAAAGTAGGCGTCAGCCGACAGGCCATTGGAAAATGGGAGTCCGGTACCAGTTTACCGGGTGTGGAAAATTTGCAGGAGCTGGCAAAGGCGTTGAACGTCAGTTGCGATGAATTGATTACCGGTCAAAGTCCGCAGCCCTCCCAGCCCGACGGTCTGGCCGCCGTACAGGAGCTTCTGGCGGAAAAACAGCGCCGGGATAGACGGCGTGGATTTTGGCGAATCGCCACAACTTGTATGCTGGCAGTGTGTCTTGTGTGCGTGGTGGCGTACGGAGCCGGCCGCATCTCGGATCTCCGCAGCCAGGTGAATGGATTGTCCAATCAAATTGCTCAGATTCAAGGAGATATGAACGCTTCCATCGGGAACATCCGCAATGAAATTCAGGAAAGTCTGGAACAGCAGACCAGTCTTGTGGCCAACTGGGATTTTTCCTATGGAGCGTACGATCCCGCCACCAAAACAGTGGAAGTAACCGTTTGCGCCACACCCAAGACCTGGACGGAAGGACAGACGGCCCAATTTTTGTTTTTGTTGGATGACCAGCCTCTGATGGTGGATGGTGAATGGAAAGACGGAATGTTTTTCGCAAAGACGGTACTGCCCATGGCCGATGTGGTCAGCATGAGCGTGCGTTTTTCCTCGGATGAGGTGACTCAGACCCAGCAGCTTTTGGAATCTTCCCCCTTGCGGGAAAACTTTACGTTGCAGATGGAGTTGTATACCACGGGAATGGGGGCGTCTTGGACCACCGGCCAGAAAACCGTCACTTACCGGCAGCAGAAGGATACCATGGAAGTGTGGGCAATGCTTCCTATGCAGGACGGAAAACCGCTGAACTGGCCGGTAGAGGGAGTTTTGCACATAGTGCTTGTGGCCGAGGATGGGCAGCAGTTGGAACTGGACCGACAGGACGTGACTTTGTGTGGAAAAAATGGCCCGGATACTGAGTTTTATGGGCCGGAATACAGTTTTTCAATTGATCTTGAGGAAAAGAACTATTCGGTGGATTTGGAAAAAGAATTTGGAATTTCTCCCAGTTCCTCCGATTTGTGGCCTGAGGCAGTGTATAAACTGGAATATACTGACGCTTGGGGCGAGCAGCATACCGTGGAATCTGCCTACTGAAAAGAAAAAGGCGCGGGACCCGCAGGTCCCGCGCCTTTTTTGTTTTAACAAGATTCGTCATCCGTATTGCGCTGTTTGTCTTTCAGCAAAAGACCGCCCAATGCCGCAATGGCGGTGACGGTACCCGCATCCGGCCAATTCAGCGCTTGTCCCAAAATCAGCGAACCTACAAAGCCGGCTACAAATACGATGAAAAATGCTTCCAGATTCATCGCACGGCTCCTTTCTTATTCGCCGATGCCTTCAAACACAAAGCGGAAGGTCTGTCCCGGCGTCAGACGGCATAAATGTTCAGGATGAGGTTTGGCACCCCAGCTATTGTCTCCGCCCACGCCCATCTGACCAAGAGAGCACCGAACCACCGTTTTGGTCACCGGAGGAAGCTCATAAGCATGTTGAGCATTTTCCACTTCGTCCGGTGTGTAGGGAAGAACACTCACATCCATGCCTTCCTCACTGGAGAAACGCATGCCCAAACCGGTCTCGTCCGTCACCTCTGCCCAGCGCACACCGGTGCGGTTGCCGCATTCCTGCGGCACAGCGTAAGGCGTCATATTCTCCTGCGCAGTGGTCTGGTAGATTCCCAGCAGAGCACCGCTGTTGCGATCGCAGTAATTCTCCGCAGGACCCATACCATAAAAACGTACGGCAGAGAATCGGGCGGGCAGAATGAACTCCATGCCGAATTCGGGAACGCACACTTCTTCTTTGCCATTCCAGGTCATGGTCACTTCCACGCGTCCGTCGCCAGTGATGTTGTAAAGAACCGATACGGCTGTCCGCTCCTGGGTGGCAAGAGTATAGATGGCCGCGATGCGTGCAGTCAATGCATCGGAGTACATGCCACACTGGGCCATGCGGGCATAAGCGCCTGCCATTTTCCACTTGGCATAATCCGCGGGCATGTTGCAGCCCAAATCATTGGCTGTGGGCGCACGCCAAAAGCTGAGTTTTGGCTGTGTCAAGAAAAGTTCCGCTCCGCAACGGCGGTAGGATACAAGTCCACCGGGTTTGCGATTGAACAGAAGATCAAAATGCTCGCCAAACACGCCCATATTGTAGTCGCTGTCTACGGCACGCACAGGCAACAGGCAACTGGACACAGGTGCCTCGTTGCGGGTCACAAATTGACCCTGAGCCACTACGTGATCGGCCTGCGCCCAAGGGGTATCCTGTGCAAGGATGACACTGGCAGTCACTGTGTACTCGCCCGGATCAGAGGGAACCACAAAAGGCAAAGGCATAGCGGCAAAACCGCCAGGCTGCGCCTCAGCATGCAGTTCCCGGCTTTCTTTGAGTACACCGTCCGCGCAAAGGTCGATGCGCACGTTGTAATTTGACAGGTCTGTAAACAGAGAATAGTTTCGAATTGTCACATCGTACTTGGAAACCAGTACTTCAAAATCTGCGTAGCAGGCCTTGACTTCCTGCAGTTTGGGGGAAGGGGTGCGGTCGGCAAACAAAAGACCGTCGCAGCAGAAAGCATAGTCCGAGGGGCGGTCACTAAAATCTCCGCCGTAGGCCATGTAAGATGTGCCGTCAGGTGCCAGTGCCAACAGGCCTTGGTCAATAAAATCCCAGATAAAGCCGCCTTGGTAATTGCGCTCATGGCGGGCAAGTTCGGTGTAATCGCGCAGTCCTCCACAGGAGTTTCCCATAGCGTGGGAGTATTCGCAACTGATCAGGGGATGACCGGGATTGCCTGCCAGGAAATCTTTCAGCTCTTCCACCGTGGTGTACATCTGACTTTCGATGTCGCTGGTGGAATTGTAGCGGCGGTTGTTGAACACGCCTTCGTAATGCACAAGACGGGATGGATCTTTTTCCCGGAAATAATTGCTCACATCGTATAAGATGGATCCACCGCCGGACTCGTTTCCACAGCTCCAAAGCAAAATGGAAGGATGGTTTTTATCCCGTTCCAGCATGGACTGTGCACGGTCCATAACGGCAGGTTTCCACTCCTGCCGCTCGCCAGGCAGTGTGTTTTCATCAAAGTGAATGCCGTCAGGTTTGTTCCAAGTGCCATGCGTCTCAAGATTCATTTCGTCAATCACGTACAAGCCGTACAAATCGCACAAATCGTACCATTCTGTACGATTGGGATAGTGGCTGGTGCGCACGGCATTGATGTTGTTCTGCTTCATCATGATGATGTCAGCTTCCATCTCTTCCAGCGTCAGCGTACGCCCGGCGCCGCAGTCCCATTCATGGCGGTTTACGCCTTTGAACACAATGCGCTTTCCGTTGAGGAGCATAATGCCGTCCCGCAATTCGAACCGGCGGAATCCGGCGTTCATGGGAATCTGTTCTACAAGCCGGCCGGCTGCATCGTATACGCGCAGAGTGTACGGGTACAGATAGGGGTCCTCAGCGCTCCACAGATGTGGCTCGGCAATGGAGACGTTGATTTCCACCTCGTGATTCTCGATGGGAGCTTCTTCCACAAGACCGCAGAAATCCAGCTCAATGCGTCCGCCCAGATTTCCCTCCAGTTTCATGGCCACGCGCAGCGTACCCACGGAGAAATCATCGCTCACATAGGGCGTGGCGAACACGTCGTCCACGTGCACATGGGGCACGGAATACAAAGTTACGCTGCGGAACAGGCCCGGCATCCGCCAGAAATCCTGATCCTCCAGCCAGGAGCCGGAACAATACCGGAATACCTGTACGCCCAGACGGTTGGTTCCATCCGGATCTACAAAATTGGTCAAATCAAAGCACGCGGGCGTAAAGCTGTCCTCGCTGTAGCCCACAAATTTTCCGTTGCACCACACGGCCAATGCGCTGTCCGCTCCATCGAAACGCACCCGCACGGAGTTGGTCCAGGTATCCGGAATGGTAAACTCCCGTACGTAGGTTCCCGTGGGATTGGAGAGCGTGGGAATCTGGCCGGGCACGATTTTTTCTGTGCCGTCCCAGGGATACATGATGTTGGTATATTGCGGGGTGCCCCAGCGGCCTCCACCCTGCAGGGGGATGGCTCCTGGAACTTCAATATCGTCCCATTTTTCCACATTGTAATTCAAAGCGGAAAAACCTCGGGGTGCGTCCTCAGGTCTGGGCGACCAGACAAATTTCCATGATCCGTCCAGACTGACCTCAAAGGGCTGGCCCTGCACGTCCACAAAAGGATGGGACGAGTGAGCCGCAAGACGGTTCACCTGGAACACGGCAGGATCTGCCAGCCATTTCAGTTCAAATTCCATACAAAGAAACGCTCCTTCTTCGTTTGATTGATCGATTACAGCGAGCCGCCCGCACGGTTTTCCCGCGGGCGGCTCTTCTCGTTTTTATGATTAATTTTATTAAACCATAGATGGGCTTTTGTTGCAAGGAGGTAAGGAAAAAAAGAGCGGAAAATGATGGTATGCGTCTTAAAGAGGAAGATCTCGCTTGGAGAAAGCAAAAGCGCCCAAAAAGTACATGGACGCACCCCATCCATACAGTACGCAGAACCGCCCGATGGCCCCTGCATCTCCGGCCAGAAGTCCATCGGTATCAAACAGAGTCAAAGGTGTCACAAAGCGAAGCCAATCCAAAGTGTCGCCCACCTGACTGAGCATCTGGATCAGCACAAACAAAACGCATAGTCCCGCCGAGACCCCTGCGGCGATTCTTGTTTCATTGAACACACAGGAGCACAGAAATGCCAGGCCGCCGAAAAAAACATGCAGCCCCAAAAGTCCTGTGTTCAACAGTGCAAAACGTTCGAGATCCAGTTGTCCTGGAAACAATCCTTCGCTGACAACGGTGCACAGACCAAAAGCCCAGATGCAAAACGCCAACGTAAAAACCAGCAGAACGCAAGCCTGGGTGTAAGCAATGCCGATCCGGGTGTGCGGCGAAGCCAGCAAATACGCCATGGACCCTTTGTCCACCCGACCGGCCACCAATCCGACTGCCAAAATCAAAAGGGCCACCATGGGCAGCACCACAAACAGAAAACCGTACAGGTAGTTGGAAAGAAACTCCACAAGGTTGGTGCCGGGATCGGTCATATTAAAGGCGGCAAAGATCTGCGGCATGCTCTCGGCCATGGCAGCCAAGCTCTCGCCCAGCTTAGGGTCAAACATGCTCACAATCATACCGCCGTACAGGGCCATCACTCCGGCGAAGATCAGCCAGAGCAGACCGTGGGCACGTAATTCCTGCCGAAACAGTGTCAAACTCATTGTCCGTCACCTCCGTAATAATGCAGAAACCGTTCTTCCAATGTCTGGCTGCGAGCTTGCAGATCCGCCACAGGATAGCAAGCAGCACGCTTTAGGAAGGAATCTACACTGCCTTGTACACAGGCGGTCACCACACAACCTTCGCGTGAAGCTCCCGAAAGACCATCTGAGAACAGAAGTGCGGCCTTTTCTGTTTCAAAGCGCAGGGTGAACAATCTGCTTTGAGTGCTTCGCAATGCTTGCAGCGGCTCAATGGCCGCAATGCGTCCGGCCCGCAGCACAGCCGTTCGGTCACATACCCGCTCGATTTCTTCAAACAAATGGCTGGATAAAAGAATGGTCTTGCCCCGCTTTTTTTCCTCTTCCAGAAGCTCCAAAAACCGACTTTGCATCAGAGGGTCCAATCCGCTGGTGGGTTCGTCCAGCAAATAGACATCCGGGTCTGCCAGAAAAGCGCACACAAGCCCAATCTTTTGCTTTTGCCCTTTGCTCATTTTTCGAATGCGGTTTTTGCCGTCCACTTCAAACCGGTCGCACAGTTCCTTTTTCCTGCCGTCCCGCACGTGTTTCATATTGGCCACAAAGCGCAGAAAACCCTCGCCGGTCATATTTTCAGCCAGAGATAACTCTCCCGGCAGATAACCCACTTTCTTTTGCACAAGTTGGGCCTTGTCAAAGCAATCCAGCCCTGCAATGCGAACAGAGCCTTTGTCCGGACGCACAAAACCCATCAGGTGACGTATGGTGGTGGTTTTGCCTGCACCGTTGGGCCCCAAAAAACCAAAAACTTCGCCGGGTGCAACTTGAAAGTTCACATCGAACACGCCACGGCCGCGGCCGTAGTCTTTGGTGAGATGTTCCACCTGAATCATGCCGTCCATACAAACCCCTCTTTGCATTGGATTGAAAATCATTTCTCCCTTATTATAAACCATAGAACGTTCGGAACAAGTCTTGCGAAAAGTTTTTTTGCGCAGTTGACGACCGAATATGAAACGGACTATCATAAAGAAGAAAAACGATGGCAGGAGGTCGATTGAGTGGAAACTTTGGAAGCGATCCGCACGCGCCGCAGTGTGCGTCAGTTCACCGGAGAACCTCTCTCCGAGCAGCAGATGGAAACTCTTTTGCAGGCAGGTATGTATGCACCCAGCGCCCATGACAGACGGCCTTGGGTCTTTGTCACGTCCACCCGTGCCGAGGTGCTGGAACAGCTTGCCGCACAGGCACGCTGGTGGAAAATGTTGCCACAGGCAGGGACTGCAATTTTGGTGTGTGCCGATATGACAAAAGGCGAGAAAGTAAAGGATGAAATGCATCTCAGCGGCTGCAATGCGGCTATCCAGAATATTTTGCTGGCCGCCCATGACATGGGGCTGGGCGCGGTTTGGCTGGGTGTGTGCGAAGGCAGCGACATGGAACCGCCGGTTCGGCAAATTTTCCATCTGCCAGATCACATCCGTGTGGTAGGCATGGTGGCGGTGGGCCATCCGGCTTGTGCGCCACAGCAGCCCGCGGAGCGGGTGGATTTTTCCCTTTGGCACAAAGAGCAGTGGTAAATAAAAAGAGGCAGGTTCAAAACCTGCCTCTTTTTTGATTCAACGAGGAGAAAAAGTGTTCTGTCCCGCCAGATAAGCAGCACAGACCCGGTCGCACCAGTCGTCAAACGCAGGGTCCGGCGTCTGGCATTCGGGGTGAGAGCACATGTATTCCACAGCGTTCCGGATCCCTTCCTCCATGGATACGGTACACACAAAATCCGGAACCAAACGTTTGATCTTTGTGTTGTCGAACAAAACATTGGCACATTTGTCACCGTGAAGCTGCCCTTCCAAATCGTAATGTTCCTGACAGGCCACCAGAAAGTCCGTAGCGATGTGCATGCCATTCAGCTCTACACCCAGCGCCCGGGCAATCAGACCATAGATTTGATTCCAGGTCAGTGTCTCGTCGCTGGTGATGTGAACCGCATGGCCCAGTGCCCGGGGATTTCCCATCAGCCCCACAAACCCTTTGGCAAAGTCTGTGGAATGCGTGACCGTCCACAGTGCTGTTCCATCTCCAGGAATGATGGTGGGTTTACCCGCCTTCATCCGGGAAAGAATTTGCCAGTTTCCATTGTCTCCGTGGAGTGCAAGCGGAACCTTGCGCTCGCAGTAGGTGTGGCTGGGCCGCACAATGGTCACAGGAAATCCGCTTTTACGCATCTGGGCGTTCAGCACGTCTTCACAGGCGATTTTGTCCTGCGAATATTTCCAATAGGGATTGTAAAGAGGCGTGGATTCTGTGATGGGAAGTGCGGTGATAGGTTTTTGATAAGCCGAAGCACTGCTGATGAACAGATACTGTCCGGTGCGTCCCTCAAACAGCTCGATGTCCCGCTGCACGTCGGCTGGTGTGAAAGCAATGAAATCCGCTACCACATCAAAACTGCGTTTTGCCAAAACTTTTGCCAGAGCATCTTTGTCCCGTACATCCGCGCACAAAAGTTCAGCTCCTTGAGGTGCCCGGTCCGCACTGCGTCCCCGATTTACCAGTGTCAGTTCCCATCCTCTCTGGGCAGCCAGTGCACACACGGCTTCGCTGATGGTGCCGGTACCGCCTAAAAACAATGCTCGTTTCATCCAAAAACCTCCTTTTATCAAAAAAACAGGCCCGTTTTTGGGCCTGTTTTGCATTTTTACTCAGCCCTGGTAAGTGTGCTCGCAGTACAGACAGCGATAAGTACCTTTTTCCGGGTCGGCCAGGGTGAACACTTGTGCCAGACCCTGTTCTGTGGTGGTGATGCAGTGGGGGTTCTGGCAGCAAACATCGTTCACAATGCGGTTTGGCAGTTCTTGGCCAGCCGGAGCCGCGCCTTTCAAAACTTCCAAAACGCGTGCCGGAACGCCTGTTTTTTCCCGAGTACAAATTTGTGCCGCACAGGGTTTTTCAAAGCCGGTAGCCTGTTCCAAAAGCGTCAAAATCAATGCCATGCGAATGTATTTGCCGCACAGAGCCTGTTCAAAATACAGTGCTCTGGGGTCGTCGTCCACTTCCGGAGCAATCTCATTCACACGGGGCAAGGGATGCAGCACAATCATCTCCGAAGGAGCCAGCTTCATCTTTTCGGCATCCAGAATGTAGCTGTCCCGCAGCCGCAGGTAATCCTCCCGGTTGGCAAAACGCTCCTGCTGCACTCTTGTCATGTATAAAACGTCTGCCTGTGCCAATCCTTTTTCCAGGCTGTCGGTCTCCTCATATGCAAAACCGCCCGCATCCAGCTCGTCCAGAATGTAAGTAGGCATACGCAGTTCCTCTGGACTTACCAGAATGAACCGCACGTCTTTGTAGCGCATCATGGCGCGCACAAGACTGTGTACTGTGCGTCCAAATTTCAAGTCGCCGCATAAACACAAGGTCAAACCGTTCAGCCGGCCTTTGTGCCGGTGAATGGTCAAAAGATCCGTCAGCGTCTGAGTGGGATGCTGATGTCCGCCGTCTCCCGCATTGATGATGGGGCATTTGGCAAACATAGCCGCCACGCCTGCAGCCCCTTCTTTGGGATGGCGCATGGCAATCACGTCGGCATAGTTGCCAACGATGCGCACAGTGTCCGCCACAGACTCTCCTTTGGTGGCAGAGGAGGAACTGGCGGAAGAAAAGCCCAGTACGCTCCCACCAAGTTCCAGCATGGCAGCTTCAAAACTCAATCGGGTGCGTGTACTGGGCTCAAAAAATAAAGTGGCCAATTTCTTTCCCGCGCATTTGTGGGCGTAGCTCTCGGGATGTTCGATGATGTCATCTGCCAATGCCAGCAGACGGTCGATTTCCTCCACGGTCAAATCCAACGGGCTGATCACATGTTTCATGTTTCGATCCTCCTAAATTGATCTTACTTTTCCCGTTCAATACTATAACAGGTTCTGTCGGTCCGCGCAAGGTTCCCATAAACAAAAAGTGAAAAAGCCCAAAAGCTTTTCCAGTTGACAAACCAGAGCAGATTTTTTATAATCTCTATAAATAATACTAATTTAGTATAATTAATTTCTGCAAAAGGGAGGATGAAAAAATGTCCCGTCTTTATACAAGCAGAGCCCAGTTGGTGGGCGGCACTCCCATTCTGGAGATGCAGCGTCTTGCAAACCATCAAAATCTGAACGCCCGCATCGCGGGAAAACTGGAAATGTTCAATCCAGGCGGCTCTGTAAAGGATCGAATCGCTCAGGCCATGTTGGACGACGCCGAGAAAAGAGGCCTTCTGCATCGCGATTCCGTCATTATCGAGCCAACTTCAGGCAATACAGGCATTGGACTTGCCGCCGCAGGCGCGGCGCGGGGGTTGCGGGTGATTCTGGTCATGCCGGAAACCATGTCTTTGGAGCGACGCCGTTTGATGCAGGCTTACGGAGCGGAATTGGAACTGACAGAGGGTGCAAAAGGCATGAAAGGCGCGATCGCCCGTGCCAAAGAGCTGGCGCGGCAGATTCCGGGAAGTTTTCTGCCTGGGCAGTTTGAAAACAGTGCAAATCCGCAGATTCATTGGAGTACCACCGGTCCGGAGATCTGGCAGGATACCGACGGTCAAGTGGACATTTTCGTGGCAGGCGTTGGCACAGGTGGTACCATCACCGGCGCGGGCGGTTATCTGAAACAGCAAAACCCCGCTGTGCAAGTGGTGGCGGTAGAACCCGCCGAATCGCCGGTGCTCAGCGGAAAAGCACCCGGCCCGCATCGGATTCAGGGCATCGGGGCAGGGTTCGTGCCCGGAGTGTTGGATACAAAAGTCTACGATGAGGTCATCGCCGTAAAAAGTGCCGATGCTTTTTCAACCAGCCGCCTGATCGGCAAAACCGAGGGAATCCTGGTGGGAATTTCTTCCGGAGCGGCCATGTGGGCGGCCATGGAACTGGCCCGCCGGCCCGAGAATGCGGGAAAGCTGATCGTGGCGCTTTTGCCGGATACCGGCGAGCGGTATTTGTCCACAGGGTTGTTCGATTGTGAAAACTGAAAAAAGCCGACCGTAACAGGTCGGCTTTTTTTGCAAAACATTTTATAAAAAACAGAACAGAAACGTTGCGCTCACTGGAAAGGAATGGCAACACATCGGCCGGGATGAAAAGAGAAACTTTTTCAAGAATTGTTTGGACACGATGTTTTGGACTCTTTTGGAAGGAATTTCCCGCGCATGTAGTAGACCACAAAACACAGGCTGGTGAGAGTCCAACTGATGGGATAACTGGCCGCTACAGTGAGAATGTCCCGATGCAGCGGGACAACGGCAAAAATCCAAATAATGCGCATCAGACATATGCCGCAGCCGGTCATGATCATGGGAATCAGCGACTGACCACAACCGCAAATGGCACCGGACAAAATTTCAATACACACATACGTTATATAAAATGGCATCATATGGTAAATGAGTTGCGTGCCGATGGCCAGTACATCTGCGTCCTGGGTAAACATACGCAGGAAAACACCTGCACAGGAAACCATCAGCACACTCATGCATATCGCAGTTACCGAAAACATGCCAAGACACACTCGTACACTTTTGCGGATGCGGTCGTATCGGCCCGCACCGAAATTTTGTCCTGCAAAAGTAGTGATGGAAATACCATACGCGCTGCTGATCATCCAGAAAAAGCCGTCCACCTTCGCAAAAGACGTCCATGCAGCCATGGTGTCTGTGCCAAAGGAGTTGATGCAGCTCTGAACGATTACGTTGGACATTGCGAACATGTTGGATTGCAGTGCTACGGGAATGCCGATTTTCAGCACGGCCTTTAGTGCATCGGAAGAAAAACGAATCATGGATGGTTCCATGTGATAAATGCGCGTAGTGTGTGTCAGAACGATAAAAATCAGCACAGCACTCACCCATTGGCTGACCACTGTTGCCAAAGCGGCTCCGAATACGCCCATTTTTAGAAACGCCACCAGAACGACGTCCAGTACAATGTTGGTCACGCAGGCAACCATCAAAAAGTATAACGGACGTTTTGTGTCGCCAACGGCCCGGAGAATTCCCGCACCAACATTATAGAAAAAAGAGGGGATGGCGCCGAAGAAATACACCGTTAGATAGGTCACCGCAAAGTCTATTACGTCGTCCGGTGTACCCATAGCGGCCAGTGCCGGGCGTGCGATCAGTGCTCCAAAAACGGTGAACGCCAGACCGCCGCATAACGACAGAGCCACAGCGGTGTGAACGGTTTTGCGAACCTTGTCCACTTCTGAAGCGCCCACGCTCTGCGCAATGATCACGGTGGCACCAGAAGCAATTCCCACAAACAGGTTTACAACGATGTTCACCAGGTTGCCCGTTGCGCCGCCCACCGCAGCCAACGCGGCCGTTCCCACAAATTGCCCTACGATCACGGCATCAAAGGTGTTGTAGAGCTGTTGAAAAAACGTCCCCAAGAGAATGGGGAAAAAGAAAATCAAGATCTGCTTCCAGATCACTCCGCTTATAATGCGATTTTCAGTAGCAACGACCATAAAAACGCCTCCTTTGATAAAAGAGAACGAAGGGGATGCGCCACTCAGTATAACACAGCGGCGCGCAAAGTCAATTGCCTATAATAGATGTGCTAAATAAACAGCATGTTTCAGCAGGGCTTCCCGTTCATTGGGAAGTTCGTCGTCCATGACGCCGTCCAAAAGGGCGTTCAAAATTCGGCCCACGTCCGGACCAGGACGAACACCGGCAGCGAGAATGTCTCTGCCGTTAACGGCCAATTTATCCAGTTGATAGCACGCACATGTCCGTTGTTGTTCCAGGGCCGTTCGTGCAAATCGGTCCAGTTGTGCCATGCGTTCCTCTACCCAAGCGGTGCGGGCATGAGCAGCCAAATCCGCTCGCCGCAGTGCCACAAGCTGTGCCAAGCCGCCCTCACCCATACGGCGCAGCCAGCGCCTTACCCCCGGTACCGTATCGGGCAAAGGCGCGTCGTGCATACGCACCAGTTGCGTCACACGGGCCACTCTGTTTTTGGGCGCACGAAGCCGGGTCAAAATGTTGCAGACCAGTTGAGAGCCTCGCTCATTGTGGCCGTAAAAATGGCCTGCACCGTCCTCATCCAGAGAAAAACAGTCCGGCTTGCCAACGTCGTGAAGAAAAGCCGCCCAGCGTACATCCGGATCCATTGGCGCAGCGTCCACTGCCGCCGCCATATGGCCGTACACGTCCCGGTTATGGTGCACACTGTGCTGATCCAGTCCCATGCAGGGACCCAGTTCCGGAAGAATCGGAAGGAGGATTTCTCCGTACTGGGACAGAACTCGGCCGGCCGCACATCCGCACAAAAGACGTGTCAGTTCGCTGAAAAGCCGTTCAGCCGAGACCTGTTTCATTTGGTCCCGACATTCGGTCATGGCGCAAAGCGTTTTGGCTTCGATGGAAAAATCCAACTGAGAAGCAAAGCGAAGTCCCCGCAAAATGCGCAGAGAATCTTCGCACAGACGAGCGGAGGCATCTCCCACACAGCGGATTTGTTTGGCGTTTAAATCGGCCCTTCCACCAAAGGGGTCCGCCAGCCCCCGCTCAGGGTGGCAGGCCATGGCATTTACAGTAAAGTCCCGGCGCGCCAAATCCTCGTCCAGATGTGTGACAAAACGGACCGTTTCAGGATGGCGGCTGTCGCAGTAAATTCCGTCGGTACGGTAAGTGGTAATCTCATAGATGCCCTTTGGAAGGATCACTCCCACGGTACCATGAACGGCACCTTTCAAAACCAACCGATGACCGGAAAAAATCTGACGAATCTGGTCCGGATGGGCACAGGTGCATAGGTCCCAGTCCGCAGGCGTGCGCCCCAGCAGACTGTCTCGCACACATCCGCCCACGGCCCAGGCTTCATATCCATGGTCCTCCAGGCTTTTTAAAAGCGTCCGTACTTCCTGAGGCCAGTCCATATCCACACCACCTTCCCATAGACAAAAAACGCTTTGACCGGAATAGCGTCCGGCCAAAGCGGAATCGTTTTGCTTTTGTCCGCGTTTCCCTAAGCCGTCACGCAGCTCAGCCAGAACGGTAACCGCCTTGCGCAGCGAATTGGAAAACGGGCATCCACCCTTGTTCAGGGTGCAGACGCACCGCGTCCGTTCTCAGTATAGCAGACTTTTTTTGCAAAGCAAAGGGTTTTATCCACGCGTCAGAGCGGTAAGCCAATCGCACACATTTTTCGACGCATTTGAGTTTGCAAAAAGACTTTGAGCCCGGGTCATGGCGCAGGCCCGGTCAGTGCTCTGACACAGAAGGCGGACAGCGCGTGCGCCGGCGCGAGGGTCCTGAACGCAAAGAGCCATTCCGCTTCGTCCAAACAGGCCGGCGGTTCCGTCCGAGTCTCCCAATAAAACCATGGGAACTCTGCGCGCGGCTGCCCGTGCCAAAATTCCCGCCTTGGGTTCAGTGAACAATGCGTTGCAGGCGTCCAGCCAAAGTTCAATGGGAGCGTCCATCTCTCGAATCAAGACACGAGGCTGTGCTGTGTAATGGCGAGTCAGGCGGATTCGAACTTCTCTGTCTGCACACAAAGCGACCACTTGGGGATGAAAATCAGACATAGACAAAAAGGCATCAATTTCTTCCCGATGCGCCCTGGGGATGAGAACCAGATGCCCGCCGCGCGGAAGATGAAGTTTTTCTCTGGCTTCGCTTCGGCTCAGGCCGGCCCCACCATAAACCGGAATTCCCGTGACGCGCAGCTTTTTTGCCGGCAATCCCATCTGTGCACATGTTTGCAGCAAAGCAGGGTGGGACAAAGCGTATCCTTCGCAAAGGGTTTTGCTCCACGCACAGGCACAGGTATAATCGGACCATATCCCCAGGACCGGTACGACCAACCGTCCGCTTCGGCGCAGACGGGAAAGGGCAAGCGCTGCTTGCGGGTGCATGGCGGCCACGCTTTCAAAACAGCCAGACACGATTTCTTTTTCAAGGTCCCTTAAAGACCAAAGGCGGGAAAGAGAGACCACGTGTCCGGTGCTCTGTTCCACTCTCATTCGTGCGCAAAGTGCATGTGCGGCGCCAAGGCTGTCTGTGTCGCAGGCCAGAATCAAAGTTTTCATACATTCTCCCGTCGTTGCAAAGAAGTGAAAAAACCGCTATACTTTGAATAAAATCTTTGGAAACGAGGTGGTTCGGTGCCATCGTCCCAGCAGACAAAGCAATGCTTTGCAAAAAGCATGAAGATTCTCATGACGAAAAAATCCCTGGAGGCAATCTCCGTGGGAGACATTGCAGCTCAAAGCGGCATGAGCCGAAACGCCTTTTATTATCACTTTCAAGACAAGTACGATTTGGTCAACTGGATCTTTCGCACTGAAAGCGCCGGTTTTTTGGCACAGGCGCCGGACCGGGAAAATTGGCAGGGAATTCTGCGGGCCTTGTGCGAATATTTCAGAGAAAATCGTGCCTTTTACTGCAACGCATTGTCTTATACCGGGCAGAACTCGCTGCGCGAATATTTGTTCGACACTTTCAGTGGCGTGGTACAGCAGCATCTGCTGGATGTGAAAGATCAGGAAGGTGCTTTCATGGACCCGCAGGACGCGGTTTTTGCCGGAGAGTTTTTTGCGGCCACCGTAGTAGGTCTGCTGGAGCGCTGGTGTTCCCGGGGAATGAAAGAGGATGCCTCCCGCTATGAGGACTGTCTGGCACGGATTTTATCCGGCGAGATGCTCAATGCCTATCTTCACAGCCGGGAGTCCGGCGTCGATAAATGAATGGATGCACCGGCCGAAATGTATTTTTCAAGCGACCGGCTGTCTGTCCGCCAATCCACCAAAAAAATCGGGGCGTCCGGCGCTTTGCGCTGGGCGCTCACTGCTTTTTGCAGTGCTTTTTGCGCACTTTTTTCCTCTTGTGTCTCCAGTACGCAAAGGCAGCTCAGCTCGGCCAGCCGATGTACTTGTTCTGCCTCCAGTTTTGCCCCGTTTGGGAGTTTGTAAAACAGTCCGAAAAATAATTTTTCTCTGCGCAGATGTTCCGCGGCGTCGAAACAGCCCTTTAATTCCTCCTCGCCGGGAACCATCAAAAGCGGGACAGCGTTTTCCGCGGCGCGCAAAGCGCGGATCAGATCCGGAGTGACCGACGCGGGCTTGATGCGCAGGAAAAATAAACTTTCACGACAGTCGAAGGACGTGCGGTGTAAAAGGGCCTGCGCCAGTGTGGAATCCTCGCAGTCTGCACAGAACAATCGGGTCCCCTGCATTTGTGCTTTCGAAACCGCCTGATGAAAAGCATTTACCTCTTCGGCATTTTCAAGCTTTTCCCATACCATCCAAACAGGATGGGCTCCCTGTGCGGCCTGGCGGCGCAGTTCCACCACGCCAGTGGCCAGCGCCTCAACCCCCAAGTTCACTGCAAGTGTGCACAATTGATTTTCTGCCACCTCATCCAACATGCGCTGCACAAGAGGGTAATAGGCACTGTCGGCCTTTGCCAGCAGACGCTGTGCCGTTGAAAAGAATAATTTCTGTCCGGGTCCGCGCGCTAAAATCAATCCCATATCCACGTATCCGCGAAGCTGTCGGAATCCGTCTCGACGGATATCTTTTACAGCTCGGTGTGCCAGTGTCATGGCGTAAGAGCGCATCCCGTCGTGATCCATTGCCATAAGAACTCCTTCTTTCTGGGTTGTATCTGTTTTTATTGTACGCGCCCAATGGTAAAAAAGACAGGTACACATTGTTTTTTTTGTTAAAAATAGGAGAACGTTTGCGCCGGCGTTGACAGGAAAAAGGCTTTTGGTTATATTGGTCTTGAAAGTTCTTTCAATGTGCTTTCTGCACATTTTATATTCTTATGCGGGGGTCCACCATGAACATTTATGACATTGCCCGAGAGGCGGGCGTCTCCATTACCACTGTGTCTCGTGTGCTCAACGGAAAGCAGAACGTCAGCAAAGCTACCCGTCAGAAGGTGGAGGAGGTACTGGCGCGGCACAGTTATGTTCCCAGTGCGATTGCCCGTGGATTGGTAGCAAAAAGTATGAAGACAGTAGCGGTGCTTACGGTGGATGTGCGGGTTCCGCATTATGCGCGTACTGCTTATGCCATTGAACATGAATGCACCCGCAGAGGCTACAATGTGCTCATGTGCAACACCGGCGCAGCCAAAGAGGCGGGAATGCACTATCTGGACATCGTTACAGAAAAGCAGGTCGATGGAGTGATTCTGGTAGGTTCGGCGCACAGTGCTCTTAATACCGAAAGTCGGTTGAAAAAGTTATTGGCGCGCACACCTACCGTAGTGGCCAATGGCCGTTTGAAATTACCCAATTCTTATTCGGTATTGGTGGATGACCATTTGGGCGTGGGGATGGCCGTAGACCATCTGGCGGAAAAAGGACACGAGGGCATTGTGTACGTGCGGGATATGGATACAGAAAGTGCGCACCGCAAATACGAGGGATATTTGGATGCCATGGGAAGACGCGGCCTTGCACCACGCACGTTGGAGACAGAACCGACGTTGGCAGGCGGCATGGCAGCAGCCCAAGCGTTTTTAAAGATGAAAAAGGTCACGGCCTTGGTGTGCGGAGAAGATCTGACGGCCGCGGGTGTGCTGAAAGGATTGTTGCGGGCGGGTGTTCGGGTTCCGCAGGATGTAGCCGTTACCGGTTACAACAATTCGGAATATGCCCATATCTGCGAACCGGAATTGACTACGGTCGACAACAAGCCGGAAATGGTTGGTCTTATGAGTGTACAGCTTTTGGAGAGTTTGATCGGTGGCCGGGCAGACCCCGCTAGTGTGGTGGTCCAACCGGAGCTGGCGCTGGGACAAAGTACCTAAATGGAGGAAAAGAATGGTTCGTGGAGTTTTGTTTGATATGGACGGTTTGATGTTCGACACCGAACGTCTGGACCTGGAAGCGTGGGAACATGCGGGCAGAGAGCTGGGTTTTCCAACGGACAGACAGACGCTGTTGTTTGTGCGCGGAATGGCGGATGCAGATTTAGCGAATTATCTGCGCGAAGCGTTCGGTCCGAAGTTTGACCCCGTTCGCAGCCGTCAGGCACGGCTTGCCTATTCCAATGCTTGGATACAAGCGCACGGAATGCCGGTCAAACCGGGATTGTATGTTTTGCTGAAAGAGCTGAAAAAACGAGGGATTCCGGCTGCGTTGGCTACATCTACCAGCCGTTCAACGGCCATGGGATATTTGGAAAAGGCTGGCGTCAAGGACGATTTTGCAGCATCGGTCTGTGGAAGAGAAGTAGAACGGACCAAACCGGCGCCGGATGTGTTCCAAAAGGCAGCCAGCCTTTTGGGATTGGAGCCCTCAGAGTGTATGGTTTTGGAGGACAGCCCCCATGGGATTGCTGCGGCGTGTGCGGCGGGATGTATTCCGGTCATGGTGCCGGATTTGAGCCAACCGGATGAGGAATTACGTGCGCAGTGTGCCGCGGTTGTCTCTTCGCTGGAACAGGTGATTGCGCTGTTGGACCAGTTTTGAATCAAGAAAGAAACGGAGGGAACGGAATGTACGACTGCATCATCATTGGCTGTGGTGTGACAGGCGCGGCGGCCGCCTACTGTTTGGCCCGGTACGAAGGGCGGTTTGCAGTACTGGAACAGAGCAACGATGTGGCCAATGGAACTACCAAGGCAAACAGTGCTATTTTGCACGCCGGGTACGATCCTGAACCCGGTACCAAGATGGCACGGCTCAATGTGGAGGGCAGTAAGCTGGCCGCTGAAATCTGCCAAAAATTGAACGTACCTTATCGGCGCACCGGCAGTTTGGTGTTGGCTTTTTCTGACAAGGAGTGCCGCACGCTGGACGAGTTGTATCGCCGGGGCGTTGCAAATGGTGTTCCCGATTTGGCGCTTTTGTCGGGAGAAGGCGCACGGGCGCTGGAACCGGAGCTCTCCGATCAAGTGCAGGGGGCGCTGTATGCACCCACCGCGGCAGTGGTCAATCCCTGGGAATATGCTCTTGCCATGGCGGAGGTGGCCGTGAAAAACGGTGTGGAGTTGTATTTAGAACATCCGGTCACGTCCATCCGAAAAATCGATGGAGGATATTCGTTGACAACTCCCCAAGGCGAGTTTGAAACAAAAACAGTCATCAATGCAGCCGGTGTCCATGCGGATCAGCTTGAGCAGTTGATTGCACAACCGGGATATACCATCCATGC
This sequence comes from uncultured Ruthenibacterium sp., assembly GCF_963558415.1. Lineage (NCBI taxonomy): Bacteria > Bacillati > Bacillota > Clostridia > Eubacteriales > Oscillospiraceae > Ruthenibacterium > uncultured Ruthenibacterium sp. The sequence continues at coordinate 48,674 of NZ_CAUWGY010000013.1, forward strand.
AGTGCGCGGTGAGTATTGGCTGCTGGATAAAAGCGAGGGCGACCGCGTCCGTCATGTGATCTTTCAGTGCCCCAACGAGAAGGGAAAAGGTGTGCTGGTAGCTCCTACCGTACATGGCAATTTGATTGTGGGCCCCAATGCAGAGTCTGTGGAAAATCGGGACGATGTGAGCTGTTCAACACAGGGCCTTTCTTTTGTGCGGGACAAAGCGCGCCTGAGCGTGCCGAACGTTCGCTTTGGTGAAAACATCCGCAACTTTGCGGGTGTGCGGGCAAATTCGGATTCGGATGACTTTCTCATTGGCGAAAACCCGCAAGCGCCTGGCTTTTTCCATTTGGCCGGCATAAAATCTCCCGGACTGACGGCTGCTCCGGCCATTGGATTGGAAGCGGTTCGACTGGTACAGGAAAAGGGGCTGGCAATCAAGGAAAAAGACTTTTTTGACGACAGCCGGGAACATGTGGTGTTCCGTGAACTCGACCCCGAGGAGAAAAATCGGTGGATTCAGAAAGATCCGCGTTATGGCAGGGTGATCTGTCGTTGTGAGCCCGTCACAGAAGGAGAGATTGTCGCCGCCATACACGGCGTGATTCCCGCCACTACGGTGAATGGGGTAAAGCGTCGGTGCAATGCAGGCATGGGCCGTTGCCAAGGAGGTTTCTGTGGCCCCCGAGTTCAGGCCATCCTGGCGCGAGAACTGGGGGTAGATCCCACACAGGTGTTGATGGACGGGCCGGGCACAGTGGTGCTCACAGGCGAGACAAAGACAGGAGGCGGCCGCGATGGAATATGA
>NZ_CAUWGY010000014.1:0-46265 GCF_963558415.1 uncultured Ruthenibacterium sp.
GGCGGACTGTTAATCCGTAGGTCGTTGGTTCGAGTCCAACAAGGGGAGCCAGAAATGCCCGGTCCAAAAGGACCGGGCATTTTTTTGTGACAAATAAGAAATTTTCTAAAAAGGGCGGCTTTTGGGCCGCTCTTTTTGATAGGGTGCGCTTTCGGGCAGGCGCATTCTTCGTTTGGTAATTTTTGCTTGCACCGGGCAATGGATGTGATATGATAGATTCATATCAACACAATCGGTCATCCGCCGTGCACTACTTGGAAGGAGCGTAACAATGTACGCCATTGGTGACAAGAAACTTATCAAACGGATCAACGAGTCCTCGATTTTGCGGGTCATTCAGGAGCGGGGCGCTGTATCCCGCGCCGAAATCGCAAAAATTTTGGGCCTGACGCCCGCCACCGTCACAAACAACATCCACACCCTTATGGCGCAGGGCCTCGTGTGCGAGGCGGGCGCAGGAGATTCCTGCGGGGGCCGCAAACCGATCTTGCTGCAGCTCAACGAAAACGGAGTGTTCTTCATCGGCGTGGACATCCACCGCGACGAAGTGCGCGCCGCTGTGGTCAATCTGGCCGGCAAAATCGTCGTGTGCGATGAGCGCACCTTTTGCCAGGACGAAGCCTTCGAGACCCGGGTGCTGGAGTGCATCTGCGCCGTGCGCAAGGCCTTCGGATGCGACGAAAAACTGTACGGCATCGGCATCGGCGCGCCCGGCATCGTGGATTTGAACAGCGATGTATCCGTGTATCTGCCCTCCATCGCCCGGCGCAACGTGCCTTTGCGCTCCTACATCCAGGAAAATCAAAACCTGCCCGTGTACATCGACAACGACGCCAACGCCATGGCCTTGGGCGAGAGCTATTTCGGCCAGGCAAAGGGCGTCATGGACTACGTGTTTTTGAGCGTGGGCCGTGGCATCGGCGCCGGCATCGTACTGGGCGGCAAAATCTACCGCGGCAGCCGCTTTGCCGCCGGTGAGATCGGTCACATCCGCGTACAGGAGAACGGCCGCCGCTGCGTGTGCGGCAAGTACGGCTGTTTGGACACCGTGGCCGCCGAGTACAACGTTCTGCGGGACGTGTCTCAAGCCATCCAGGCCGGCGTGCCCAGCATTTTGTGCGAAATGCTGGACGGTCAGCTCGACCGCCTGGACTTTGCCAGCCTGGTCGCCGCCGCCCGCGCCCAGGACAAATGCGTTTTGGACATTTTGCGCCAGGTGGGCCAGAATTTGGGCATCGCCGTATCCTACATCGTCAACCTGCTCAACCCCCAGATGGTGGTGCTGGGCGGCAACATGTCCGTGCTGGGCGAGTACATCCGCGAGTCCATGGTCCAGTCCGCCACCGCCCTGTCCATGGAGGACTGCATGCAGGGCACCCACATTGTGCTGTCCTCGCTGCGCCAGGACGCCGGTGTGGTGGGCGCGGCCTCTCTGTGCATCGACCGGCTGCTCCAAAAGTGGTGATTTTATGGAATACGTACAAAAAACAGCGTATGGTTTGGGCCTTGTTACGAAATTGCGCGAAAAATGTTGCTTTTCTTTAAAAAAAGGCTAGTATTATAGATAAATAATTTATTGATTTAATAAACGAGCGTTTTTCAGGCGGTTTTTGACCCCGTTTTTTCGGGCAAAACCGCCCCTTTCCATAGTTAAGCAAATACTAAACACATCGATAAAGAGATTTCTATTTTACTTATGGTGCAAACAATGCTATGATTGTTTCAAATAAAAAAATCGTTTCTTTTGTCATATAATTGTACAATTTGTCAAGGGAAACAACTGTTTGCGCGCAAAAACAAGGGTATTCTCAAAAATAGAAGGAGGAAAAAGGCAGCATTTTTTATCCCGAGTTTATTTATTCATTTAAAAAAGTACCAAACAATGATGGAGGAAAAACAATGAAAAAGTTCCTTTCTTTGATGATGGCAGCTTTGATGATGGCGGTCTGTTTGACCGCGTGCGGCTCCGACGCATCTTCCACAGCGTCTCAGGCCACATCCACCGGTTCCGGCACTGCGGCCAGCGAGGCCCAGCCCGACAATTATCTGGACAAAGAACCGCTGCGCGTGGCCACCATCACCGCACAGATGGGTGTTTATTTGCAGTACGCACTGGACAACGGCCTGTTCGAGGACGCGGGCATCAACGTAGAGATGTTCCTGTTTGACGGCGCGGTGGCCATCAACGAGGCCGTGGGCGCCGGCGAATTGGACGGCTGCATCGGCGGCTTGGGCAGCGTGTACGCCCTGTCTTCCAACCAGCTCGTGCTTTTGTCCGAACTGGACAGCGTCAACGCCGACGGCATCGTCGTGCGCAACGACAGCGACATCCTCACCGCCAAAGGCGAGATCGAGGGCAAACCGGACATGTACGGTTCCGCCGAGACTCTGCGCGGCAAGAGCTTCATCTGCCAGGTCGGTCAGGCCCAGCAGTTCTACGTCAGCAAGTACATCTCTCAGTTCGGTCTCACCGAGAACGACATCTCCTTTGTAAATATGGAAGTGGCCTCTTCCTACCAGGCATTCGTGGCCGGTGAAGGCGACGCCATCTCCACCAAAATGCCCTACATCTACGATTTGGTCAACGACAACGACTGCACCATCGTCGCGGACGTAAAGGACGCCACCGACATCGAGATCAAAGACCCGGTCATGTTCACGCCTGAAGCCATTGAAAACCGCCGTGAGGAAGTCAAAATCTTTTTGAAGGTCATCCACGGCGTGGTGGACGAAATGCAGGCCGACCCCGAGCTGCGCAAAACTGCCATCACCGACTTCTACACCGCGGTGGGCAAGGATACCCAGCCGGAGTATTTGGACTATGAGCTGGAGCAGAACACCCTCATCGACACAAAGCGCATGGGCGACGGCTTCTACGCCGTGGGTGAGTTCTATGTGAGCACCGGCACCATCCCCGAGGCGGATCTGCCCAACATTCTGGCCAACATCGACACCTCTCTTGTGAGCGAGGCGCTGGGATTTGAAGTAAAAGCCTTTGAGGGCTGACCCGAAAGCATGATTTAAGATTTTAAGAAGTGCAGAACGAGGGCCGTGCGCTTGGTTCTGCACTTCTTGAGATAGGAGGGTTTTTCGTTGAAAAAAGTGAAGAGCAGGAAGTATTTCATCATTTCCTGCCTGTCTGTTTTGGTGTTTCTGGGCGTGTGGTATTTGTGCACCAAGGTGCTGGGGCTGGTGGAGCCCACAAGCCTGCCCGACCCGGTGAGCGTGGTCCAGACCTTCTTTTATAAGTTCACCAACAAGGCGCCCGACGGCGCCACCCTGATGCAGCACATGTACTCCAGCTTGCGCATCGCGTTGTACGGATACTTTTTGAGCATCGTCATCGGCGTGCCTTTGGGCATCCTGATGGCCTGGTACAAACCCGTGGATATGCTGGCAAGACCGGTGTTCGACTTTGTCAAAGCCATCCCGGGCCTTGCCTGGGCGCCTATGATGATCGTTTTATTGGGCATCGGCCTGACTTCCAAAGCGGTCACCGTGTTCATCTCCGGCATGATCCCCTGTGTGCTCAACGCCTACGCCGGCATCAAGCAGACAAGGGAAGTGCACCTGTGGGTGGCCCGCACCTTCGGCGCCAGCCGCTGGCAGATGCTGTTCCGGGTGGCCATTCCCACCGCGCTGCCTTACATCATGACCGGTGTGCGCGTGTCTTTGGGCGCCTGCTGGATGACCATCGTAGCCGCCGAGATGGTGGCCTCTTCCAGCGGCCTTGGCTACATGATCCAGCAGTGCCGCGGCATTTACCGCCCCGACATCATCATCGTCGGCATGGTGATGATCGGCTTTTTGGGCTCACTTTTGAACGCGCTTTTGGGCGTCATCGAGCGCATGGTTGTAAAGGGGAGAAACTATGATCAATAAATGGATTCACAACAAGCTCCTGACCAAATTTTTGGCCACGGTGCTCTCGTTCTTCATCTTCGGCCTTCTGTGGGCCGCCGTCGTCCACTTCACCTCGGTGGGCAAGGTCATGCCCGGCCCCATCGACACCCTGGCCAGCTTTTTCGCACACTTTACCGAAAAATACGGCCAGTATGTACTGCCCGTGCACGTGCTCGCCAGCTTGCGCCGCGTCATGATCGGCTACTTCGCCGCCGCCGTGGCCGCCATCGCGCTGGGCATCCTCATGGCCACCTACAAGACCGTGGACGCCATCGTCAGCCCGCTGTTCAACCTCATCCGACCCATCCCGCCTGTGGCATGGATCCCGCTGGCCATTTTGTGGTTCGGCATCAACGATGGCTCCAAATATTTTCTGAGCTTTTTGGCGTCCTTTCTGTCCATCTTGCAGAACGTGTACGCCGGCGCCAAATCCGCAGACCCGACGCTCATCGGCGCGGCCCGGATGCTGGGCGCCAACGACCGGCACATCTTTTTGACCGTTGTGCTGCCCAATGCCGTGCCCTACGTGTTCTCCGGTCTGCAACTGGGCCTCAACGCCGCCTGGGCCATGGCCATTGGTTCTGAAATGATCCGCTCCACCAACGGCGTGGGCTGGATCATCATCCGCGGCATGGACAACAACGATCTTCTCCAGGAGCTGGTGGGCATTCTCGCCATTGGCTTCGTGGGATTTGTCCTTGCATCATCGCTGAGAGGAGTGGAGGCTAAACTATGTCGATGGACAGCCAGAGGAAATTAAACGATATGATCGTGTGCGATCACGTGAGCAAGACCTTCTACACCAAGGACACCGAGACCCGCGTGATCGACGAATTGAACATCACCGCCAAGGAAAACGAGTTCCTGGTTTTGTTTGGGCCCGGCCAGTGCGGCAAAACCACTGTTTTGAACGTCATGTCCGGCCTGGAACCCGCCAGCTCCGGCACCGTCACCGTGGGCGGCAACGTGGTCACGAAACCCGGCCCCGACCGCGGCTTTGTCTACCAGACCACCGCCCTGTTCCCCTGGTACACGGTCATGAAAAACGTGGAGTATGGCCCCCGTGCCCGCGGCATGTCCAAAAAAGAGCGCCGGGAAAAAGCCAAGTACTACATCGATCTTGTGGGCCTGTCCGGCTTTGAGGACGCCTACCCCAACCAGTTGTCCGGCGGCATGCAGCAGCGCGTGGGCATTGCCCGGGCCTACTGCAACGAGCCCGCCGTGCTCTTCATGGACGAGCCCTTCGGCCACCTGGACGCCCAGACCCGCTACCTCATGCAGGAGGAGATCATCCGCATCTGGGAAAAAGAAAAACGCACCGTTGTGTTCGTCACAAACAACATCGAGGAATCCGTGTATCTGGCCGACCGGGTGATCGTGCTCACCAACTGCCCCACCCGCGTCAAACAGGAGTTCGTCATCGATCTGCCCCGTCCGCGCAACTACACCGATGAGAAGTTCCTGCGCCTGCGCTCGGAGATCCAGAGCGTTGTGGACAAAACTTTGTGAGCAGGGAGGACAACATGAGCGACGTAAAAGTAAAGGTGCAGAACCTGACCAAAAAGTTCGGCGACCTTCTGGTTTTGAACGATGTGTCCTTTGAAGTGAAAAAGGGCCAGTTTTTGTGCGTGGTGGGCCCCACCGGCTGCGGCAAGACCACCTTTCTCAACTGCCTGACCAAGCTCTACGAGCCCACCTCGGGCGAAATTTTGCTGGACGGCGAGCCGGTGGACTTGAAAAAGCACAACGTCTCGTACATCTTTCAGGAGTACTCCTCCATGCCCTGGCTGACCGTGGAGCAGAACATCTCCTTCGGGCTGGACATCAAAAAAGTCCCCAAGGACAAGGCGCGCCAAAGCGTGGACGAGGTCATCAAACTGGTGGGTCTTGAAAAATTCCGCAACTACTATCCCAATCAGCTCTCCGCCAGCATGCTCCAGCGCGTGGTCATCGCCCGCGCCTTCGTCACAAACCCAGATCTTCTTTTGATGGACGAGCCCTACGGCCAACTGGACATCGAACTGCGCTTCAAGTTGGAGGACGAACTGCTGAACATCTGGAAAAAGCTGGGCACCACCATCATTTTCATCACCCACAACATCGAAGAGGCCGTCTACATCAGCGAGGACATCCTGGTGCTGACCAACAAACCCACCGGCATCAAGACCATGATGCACAATCCGCTGCCGCTGCCCCGCAACGTCACCTCCCGGGAATTCATCGAGGTGCGCGAACAGGTCACCGACTTAATCAAGTGGTGGTGAGGAGGAAACTGCCATGCCCAACATGTTCGACAAATATTTTCTGTGCGAGGACACCTTTCGCAACGTGGTGCGCGACGGGCGCACCATCGGCTTTGAGATCGGCGTCAAAGTGAGCTACTACCGCGGCGTGAATCTGGCCGTCATCCAGGATTTTAAAATCCGGGTGGACGGACACGCCTATCCGCGCGAAAATCTGCGCTTTGTGCTGCGAGGCACCGAGTACACCTTTGAACAAATGCGCGGAAACGACCGGGTCCACTGGGACTTCGGCGAAGTGGCCCTTCTGCGGGTGCTGGTGCCCGGCGGCCTTGCGCCCGGGCGTCACCGCGTGTTCGTGTACGAAGAACTGCGCATTGTCAACGGCATGAACATCCCGGCCGTGCCCTTCTGCGCCCAATGGGAAAAAGAGCTGGAACTGGGCCGGCCCAGCGGCGTGAACGTGCCTGCCAACATCCGCCGGGGCATTTCCTTTTACAGTTTTCAGGACGAATGTTATCTGGGCAAGATGAACCTGGAGAGCTGCGTGCGCGCCGTGGCCGACATGGGCGGCGACGGCATCGAGATCATCAGCGAAGCCATCATCCCCCAGTTTCCCAACCCGCCCCAGAGCTGGGTGGACTACTGGTTCTATCTCATGGACGTTTACGGCACAAAACCCGTGTGCTACGACATGTTCATGGACGGCCAAATCGTGGAAGGCCAGGACATCAGCGAGGAAAAGGCCGTGGAGATCATGGAGACCAACATCCGCCTGGCGGCCCGGCTGGGCTTCCCCGTGCTGCGGGTGGTGTACACCATCCCGCTGTCCATCATTGAAAAATCACTGCCCTGTGCCCAGGAGAACAACGTGATTTTGGGCCTTGAGATCCATCCGCCCTTCCGCCTTGGCACCGACTGGGTGGACCAGTACGTGGAGTTCATCCGCCGCACGGGCACAAAGCATTTCGGGCTCATCCCGGACTTCGGCATCTTCATGGCCCGCCCCGTGCCCGCCCATGCGGAAAAAGCCGTGCGCCTGGGCGCGCATCCTCAAATCGTCTCTCTCATCAGCCAGTGCTACGCCGACCGGATGTCCCGGGCCGAGACCGAGCGGCGGCTGGAGGGCTTTTTGTGCAACGACCAGGACCGCGCCTGGCTGGACCAGGTCTACGGCTACACCTGGTGCGACCCAAAGCTGCTGGCAAAGTATCTGCCTTACGTGGTGCACATCCACGCAAAGGTGTTCGATATGCAAAACGGCCAAGACCCCAGTGTGGACAACGCCACCATTTTCCGTGTGCTGAAAGAGAACGGCTGGTCCGGCTGGGTGTGCACCGAGTACGAGGGAAGCCGCATTTACCACGATATGCCGGACTGGTCCATCGACAATGTGGAACTGGTGCGCCAGCACCAGAAAATGATGGCCAGGTACATCGAAACGCCTTTGAACGACGAAAAAGGAGGATAAACCATGGGTTCTGCGATTTTGGACCGTTTCAAAACCATCCGGCCCGATGAGGACGCGGTGGTGGACCCCCAGCGCAAGCTGCGGGTGGGCATCATCGGCACAGGCTGGATCGCCGAGGCGCACGTGGAGTCGCTTTTGCGCTGCCCGGACGCCCAAATCGTGGCCGCCGCCGACCTTGAGGAAGGCAAAGCGGCCCGGTTCTTTGAAAAAATGGGCGTGGAGGGCGTGCACTGCTACACCGACCACGTGCAGATGCTGGACACAGAACATCTGGACGTCGTCAGCGTGTGCACCTACAACACCGCCCACGCGGTGTGCACCATCGACGCGCTGCGCCGGGGCGTGCACGTGTTGTGCGAAAAGCCCATCAGCGCCACCCTCGCGGACGCGCAGGCCATGTGCCGCGCCGAAAAAGAGAGCGGAAAACTTTTGTCCATCGGCGTGCAGCCCCGCATGAGCAAGGCCATGCAGACCGTGAAAGAAATCGTCCAGTCGGGCGAACTGGGCAAAGTGTACTACGTCCAGTCCGGCGGCGGGCGCCGCCGCGGCATCCCCACGCCCTTCGGCACCAGCTTCATTGAAAAAGACACCGCCGGCGTGGGCGCCATGGGCGACATCGGCTGCTACTCGCTGGACATGCTGCTCAACGCTCTGGGCTATCCCAAACCCTTGACCGTCACCGGCTACAAGTCCGCCTTCTTCGGCACCCGCCCGGACAGCTATCCCGCGCACCCGGAATACGCAAAGCTGTTCGGCGTGGACGACTTCGCCGCCGCCTTCATCCGCCTGTCCGGCGACATCGTGCTGGACTTCCGCATCGCCTGGGCCATGAACATGGACACTTTGGGCGACGCGCTCATCCTGGGCACCAAGGGCGGCCTGCGCATCCCCTCCACCGAGTGCTGGAACGGCTCCGTGGGCGGACCGCTGGTGGTCTACCATCAGGTGGGCGGCCAGCAGGTGCAGACCGTGCTGCCCTACGAGGAAGAGGACACCGGCGAATTGTTCTACAAAAAGATACGCGCCTTTTTGAACGCTGTCAAAAGCGGCAGCCCGGCGCCCGTACCTTCCCGCGAGATGCTGTACAACCAGGCCATCGTGGACGCCATCCAGCGCTCCGCTGAGCTGGGGCGGGAAGTGCAAGTGGAAATTCCCGAAATTTGAGCCAAGCCCCAACAGAAAGAAGGATCACAATGATTGATATCAAGGCAAAGCCGTTTTATCTGTCCGACGAGGACGTGCGCTGGGTCACCGAAACGCTGCAGGGCATGAGCCTCAAACAAAAAGTGGGCCAGTTGTTCTGCCCCATCGGCGAGACCGTAGACGAAAAAGAACTGGCAAAAATCTTCGATGCCATCGAACCGTGCGGCATCATGTACCGCACCACCCCCGCCGCCGACGTCCAGCGCGCGCACCGCTTTTTGCAGCAGCGCTCGGCCATCCCTCTGCTGGTGGCCGCCAATCTGGAGATGGGCGGGCGCGGCATCGCCGCCGAGGGCACCATCTTCGGCACCCAAATGGAGGTGGCCGCCACCGACAACACGGAAAACGCCTACCGGCTGGGCCTGTGCTGCGGCCGCGAGGGCGGCGCCGTGGGCGTCAACTGGTCTTTTGCACCGGTGGTGGACATCGATCGCAACTGGCGCAACCCCATCACCAACACCCGCACCTACGGCAGCGATGCCGACCGCGTGCTGAACATGGCCCGTGCGTACATCCGCGGCATAGAGGAGTGCGGCATGGCCGTGTCCATCAAGCACTTCCCCGGCGACGGCGCCGACGAGCGCGACCAGCATATGCACCCCTCCGTCAACGATCTGTCCGTGGAGGAGTGGGACGAAAGCTACGGCAAAATCTACAAGACCCTCATCGACGAGGGCGCCCAGACCGTGATGATCGGCCACATTCTCCAGCCTGCCTACCAGCGGGCGCTGAACCCGGATCTGCGGGACGAGGACATGGCCCCGGCCTCTCTGTCCCCGGAACTTTTGCAGGGACTTTTGCGCAAAAAGCTGGGCTTCAACGGCGTCATCGTCTCCGACTCCACCCGCATGACCGGCTTTTTGATGTCCATGCCCCGGGAAAAGGCCGTGCCTTACTGCATCGCCGCCGGCTGCGACATGTTCCTGTTCGATTTGGGCATTGAGCAGGACTTTGCGTACATGATGCAGGGCATCGAGGACGGCGTGCTCACCCGCGAGCGGGTGGACGAGGCTGTCACGCGCATTCTGGCGCTCAAGGCGTCGCTGGGCCTTCACAAAAAACAAAAGGACCACACCCTTGTGCCCGGCCCCGAGGCTTTGAGCGTGCTGGGCTGCCAGGAGCACCGCGACTGGGCCGCTCAGTGCGCAAACGAGGCCATCACCCTTGTCAAGGACAAAGCCCCGGACGTTTTGCCCCTGACCGTGGAAAAATATCCGCGCATCCAGCTCCATGTGCTGGGCGAACACGCAAAATCCGGCAACCACGCCGGCGGCCTTCTGCTGGCCGGCCGGTTCAAAGCCCGGCTGGAACAGGAGGGCTTCCAAGTCACCCTGTTCGACGCAAAACAGATGAGCCAGCACATCTTTGAGCCAAACGACGTGACCATTGGCGACACCGACCTTGTGCTCTACTACGCAAACGAGGGTACGTACAGCAACAAGACCATCGTGCGCCTGGACTGGGCCGTGCCCAACGAGCTCAACGGGCCCAAATTCCTCAAGGAAGTGCCCAACGTGTTCGTGTCCGTGGCAAATCCGTATCACCTTTTGGACGCGCCCCGGATGCAGACCTTCATCAACGCCTACACACCCAACGAGGAAGTCATCGACGCTCTGGTCGATAAGCTCATGGGCCGTTCGCCCTTCCTCGGCACAAGCCCGGTGGACCCCTTCTGCGACCGCTGGGACACCCACCTGTGAGCGGGCAGGTGCGCGCGGTCATCTTTGATCTGGACGGCGTGCTGGTATCCACCGATGCCCAGCACTTTGCCGCCTGGAGCGAGATCGCCCGCCAGGAGAACGTGCCCTTTTCCCAAAAAGACAACGACCGGCTGCGGGGCGTCAGCCGCATGGAGAGCCTGGAGTTGCTGTTGGGCGACCGGGCCGGGGCCTACACCCCCCAGCGCAAACAGGAGTTGGCCGCCCAAAAAAATCAGCGCTACCAGCAGCTCATCCGCGCGCTCAGCCCTGCCGACGTGCTGCCGGGCGTCACAGCGTTTTTGCAATCGCTGCGCGCGGCGGGCATCCGGCTTGCCGTGGGCTCTTCCAGCCGCAACGCGGACACCATTCTGGAAAAGACGGGCCTGACCGGTTGGTTCGACGCCATCGTCACCGGCAACCACATCCAGCGCAGCAAGCCGGACCCCGAAGTGTATCAAAAAGCCGCCGCGGCCCTGGGCCTTTTGCCCGCACAGTGCCTGGTGGTGGAGGACGCCCGGGCCGGCGTGGACGCGGCGCTTTTCGCCGGCATGGACGTGCTGGGAGTGGGCGATGCCCAATTTTACGAAAAATCTACGGTCGTCCGCAACAATTTGGACGGCCTTTGCTGGGAAGAGCTCGCGCGCATGTTAAGCGAGCGCGCGGGCGCAAAGAGAAAGGAGCCAGAACACATATGACCGTTGTGATCGTGGGGGCAGTGGCCGCCGGCACCAAGGTGGCGGCCAAGCTCAAACGGGAGCTGGGCGACGAGTGCCAGGTGATTTTGCTGGAAAGACGAAACGAGATCTCTTATTCCGGCTGCGGGCTGCCCTATTACGTGGAGGGCGTGGTCAAGGACATCGCCTCTCTGTACCTGAACACGCCCGAAGAATTTGCCGAGGTCACGGGCACGCAGCTTCGCTGCGAGACCGAGCTCACGGCCGTGGACCGTGCCGGGCACACCGTGCAGATAAAAGATGTCAAGACCGGCCGCACCGAGACCCTTTCTTACGACAAGCTGGTGCTGGCGGTGGGGGCGTCCCCGTCCCGCGTGCCGGTACAAGGGGCCGAGCTGCCCGGCGTGTTCCATCTGCGCACCCCCGCCGACGCCCAAGTGCTGCGCGAGGCCGTGGACAAGGGCATGCGCCGGGCCGTGATTCTGGGCGGCGGGCCCGTGGGTCTCGAGCTTGCAAGCTGCCTTAAAGAAAAAGGCGTGCGCAGCGTGGTGCTGGACGCCGCAAGCCAGATCCTTCCCGGGTTTGACTCGGATTTTGCCGCCCACGTGGAGGACTGCCTGATGGAAAACGGCGTGCCGGTGTTCACGGGTCAGACCGTCACGTCCATCGAGGGCGAGGGAAAGGTGGAGATGGTCCGCACCCAGAACCGCCGCATCCGGGCGGACGCGGTGATTTTTGCCGCGGGCGTGCGGCCCAACACCGAATTTTTGAAAGACACGGGCCTTGCCATGACGCCCGGGGGCGCTTTGGTGGTGGACGAGTACATGACCACCAGCGACCCGGACATCTATGCGGTGGGCGACTGCGCCGCCGTCACAAACCGGCTCACAGGCCAGCGCCAGTGGGCGCCGCTGGGCTCGGTGGCCGCCATCACGGGGCGGGTCTGTGCAAAGGTCATTGCAGGCCAAACCGCGGCGTATCCGGGTGTGTTGGGCACCACGCTGCTCAAGACCTGCGGGGTCAACGTGTCCAAGACAGGCCTGTGTCTGGCCGACGCCAAGGCCGCCGGCTTTGACGCCGTGGCCGCCACCGTGTCCGTGGACGACCGGGTGCCCTATTATCCGGGGGCCGGGGTGCTGACCATCCGGGCCGTGGCCGACCGGGCCACCCACCGTCTTTTGGGCGTGCAGGCCGCAGGGCCCGGGCCCGTGGACAAAATCGCGGACGTGGCCGTGGCGTGCCTGTGCCACGGCGCCACCCTGGAGAGCATGCAGTGCATGGACCTGAGCTATGCGCCGCCTTTCTCCACAGCCATCCACCCGCTGACCCAGGCGGTCAATGTGCTTTTGAACAAGGTCGAGGGAAAAATGACCGGCGTGAACATGGACGATTTCCGCCATCTGCCCCCGGACACGTTGTTTTTGGACGTGATGAAGACCGCCCACATCCCCCAGTACACCAGCGTGCCTGTGCGCACCATCCACGGCGCCTTGGACGGCGTGGAAAAAAGCCGGCCCATCGCCCTGGTGTGCGAAAAGGGAAAACAGGGCTATCTTGCCCAAAACAAGCTGCGCCGCTACGGCTACACCGACACCGTGGTGCTGGAAGGCGGGCTTGTATTTAACCGCATCGACGAATAGAAAGGTTGGGAAATGTATGACGCCCATGACACCAGAGGAAAAAAAGGCTTTGAAAAACAGGGGCTTTCTGCCCACGACGGACGGAAACTGCTCGGCGCGCATCATCACTGTGAACGGCAAGCTCACCGCTGACCAGACACAGACGCTGTGCTGTGCGGCGCGCCAGTACGGCACGGGCCAGCTCTATTTTACCACCCGGCTCACCGTGGAGGTGCCGGGCATCGATTATAAGGACGTGGAGGATTTTGCGCAGTACATCGCCAAAGCGGGCCTTTCCACCGGCGGCACCGGCAGCCGGGGGCGGCCCATTGTGTGCTGCAAAGGCAGCGTGTGCGTGCACGGTTTGCAGGACACGTTCACGCTGGCCGAAAAAATCCACGAGGTCTTTTACAAGGGCTGGTACGACGTAAAACTGCCGCACAAATTCAAAATCGGCATCAGCGCGTGCCCCAACGCCTGCGTGAAGCCCCAGCTCAACGAGTTCGGCCTCATCGCCCAAAAGGTGCCTGCGTTTGACGAGGATATGTGCAACGGCTGCAAGCGCTGCGCGCCCATGGAAGTGTGCCCCATGCAGGCCTTTGCGCGCGAGGGCGGGACGACCGTGCTCGACACAGACAAGTGCAACAACTGCGGCAAGTGCGTGAACATGTGCCCCTTTGACTGCGTGGAAGAAAAGGCCGTGGGGTATAAAATCACCATCGGCGGCAAGTGGGGCAAACATCCCCGCCCGGGCGACGAAGTGCCCGGCGTATACACCGAGAGCGAAGTGATGCGCATTCTGGAAAAGACCCTTCTTGTGTACCGCGAGCAGGGCAAGACCGGCGAGCGCATGGGCGCTATGGTGGAGCGCATCGGCACGGAGAACTTCATCCGCCAGATTTTGTCGGACGAAGTGTTGGAGCGCAAACAGCAGATTTTGGACGCACCGCTCCATCTGGTGGGCGGCGCCACCTGCTGACCGGTCATGACCATCCGGCACGTGGAGATCTTCGTGCGCGTGGCCGAGTGCGGCAAAATGAACCAAGTGGCAAAGGAGCTGTACATCTCCCAGTCCTCGGTCAGCCAGGCCATCGCCGAAATCGAAAACGAGTACCAGGTGCGCCTGTTTGAACGGCTGTCCCGCAAACTGTATCTGACGGCCGTGGGCCAGGGCTTTTTGAGCTACGCAAAGCGGTTTTTGACCCTGGACAAGGACATGCGCCGGTATCTTGAGGCCGCGGGCGAGATACGCTGTCTGCGCATCGGCGCCACCATCACCGTGGGCACCTGCGTCATCGGGCCCATCGCGGCCAAAGTGCGCCGTCAGGAAAACGCCGACGTGCGCATCTTCGTGGCCAACACCCATCTGCTGGAAGAAAAACTGCTCAACGGCGAACTGGACGCGGCTCTCGTCGAGGGCCGCGTCACAAGCCCGCTGCTCCATGTGACGCGGGCCATCCCGGACCGGCTGGTGCTCATCTGCGGGCCGGGCCACCCCTTTTTCGGCCGGGAGGAAGTGCAGGTGGAGGAACTGAAAGGCCAGGCGCTCATCGTGCGCGAGCAGGGCAGCGGCACCCGCGCCCAGCTCGAAGAACTTTTGAACCGGCGGCACATCCACGGCAGCATCAAATGGACCTGCTACAACACCGAGGCCATCAAAAACGCGGTCATGGCCGGCGAGGGCGTCAGCTTGCTGTCCCAGCGGCTCATCCGCAATGAGGTCGAGTCAGGCCAGCTCTGGGTGTGCGGACTGCAAGGCTTTTCCGGCCTGCGCAGTTTCGATGTGGTCTATCACAAAGACAAGCCCATGTTCCCGCTGCTCAGCGGCTTCATCGAGGCCTGCCGGCGGTTCGGCGAATCGGGAGACTGAACCGCCCATCATTTTTTAGGAGGGAATCGTTATGAAACTGGGAATCCTCACCGTGCCCTTTTCCGGCATGCCGCTGGAAAAGGCGCTTGACTACCTGGCGCCCTTGGGCGTAGAGGCCGTGGAACTGGGCACCGGCGGTTACACAAACCCCGCTCACTGCGATGTGCGCGCGCTCATCCAGCACCCCGAAAAGGCAAGGGAGCTGCGGGCTCTTGTAGAAGGCCACGGCATGACCATCGCGGCGCTGAGCTGCCATGCAAACCCCGTCCACCCGGACCCGGACATCGCACGGCAGGCTCACCAAGTCTACACCGACACGCTGCAGGCCGCCCAGCTTCTGGGCGTGGACACGGTGGTCTGCTTTTCCGGCTGCCCGGGCGGCGCGCCCGGGGACACAAGCCCCAACTGGATCACCTGTGCCTGGCCCACCGAGTTCGGCCGCATGCTGGACTACCAGTGGAACGAGTGTCTGCTTCCTTACTGGACGCGGGCCGCAGAGATGGCCCGTGCCGCCGGGGTCAAAATCGCCATCGAGATGCACCCGGGCTTCAGCGTGTACAGTCCCGACACTTTGCTGCGTTTGAGGGCAGGTGCCGGAGACGTCATCGGCGCGAACTTTGACCCAAGCCATCTGTTCTGGCAGGGCATGGACGGCCCCGCCGCCATCCGCAGGCTGGGCCCGGCCATCCACTACGTCCACGCCAAGGACTGCCGCATCGAGGAAAAGACAAAAGCCAGCGGCGCGCTGGACACCACTCCCTACGACCGGCTGGGCGACCGGGCCTGGAGCTTCTGCACCGTGGGCTACGGCCACGGCGCCGACACCTGGAAACACATGCTGGCCCAGCTTCGCCTTGCAGGGTACGACGGCACCGTCAGCATCGAGCACGAGGACGCCCTTTTGTCCGTGAACGAAGGCGTGGAAAAGGCCGTGGCCTTCCTCAAAGACCTCATCCCGCGCCAGGCGCCCTGCGCGGCCTGGTGGACCTGATGGACCGGGCGCTGTGTACGCTCTTTTGCGCAAACGTGGCCACCGGCGCCTGCCGCACGGTGCGCAGCTTTGACCATCTCATCGAAGCGCCCAACCGGGCGCCGGACGGCTCCTTTGTGTACACCAGCGAGGGCCGGCTCTACCGCTTTGACGAGCCAAGCGGCCTCGAGCAGCTTCTTTGCGGCGCCGAGGTGGGCGTTTGCAGCAACGACCACGTGCTGAGCCCCGACGCATCTCTGCTGGCCGTGAGCTGCCTTTGCCCCGACGGCGCCGTGCGCATCGTTGTGCTGGACGCCGGCGGCCGGGTTTTGCGCACGCTGCCCCACCGGGACGCCTTTGTCCATGGCTTTTCGCCAGACGGCCACAGCCTTGTGTACTGCGGCGTGGGCCGCACGGCCCCGGGCGCAGGCGACATCTGCGTGTGCGATGTCTTTGGCGGCGCCGAGACCGTGCTCACAAAGGGCGAGGGCTTCAACGACGGGCCTGAATTTTCCCCCGACGGCAAGAGCATCTGGTTCAACAGCACCCGCACCGGCCGCATGCAGCTCTTTTGCATGGACCCGGACGGCCAAAACGTGCGCCGGGTGCGCCGCAGCGGGCAAAACGACTGGTTCGCCCATTTTTCGCCCGATGGCACCGCCGTTGCCTTTTTGTCCTACGACGAGCCGCCCGCCGACCCCGCCAGTCATCCCCCGGGAAAACAGGTGCGTTTGCAGCTCATGGACCCCGCCGGACAAAATCTGCGCACCGTCGCCCGGCTGCTGGGCGGACAGGGAACGCTCAACGTGAACTCCTTTTCGCCCGACGGCGGCGAATTCGCCTTCGTGGGCTATGCGTCCAAAGCGCATCTGCCCCGCAACCTTCGTCAAACCAAGGAGAGCTGAATATGGACCTTTTGACCTTCTTTTTATTCGCGGTAACGGTGTTTTGCGGCGCCGTCACCCAGGCGGTGTGCGGGTTCGGGTTCGGGGTGCTTGTCATGTCCGTGCTGCCTTACTTCATGCCTTCCTACATCGGCGCGCTGGTGCCCTGCGGGCTCATGGGAACGTCCATCACCTTGTATTTGTCGCTGCGCCGGGTGCGCAACATCCGCTGGAAGCTGGTGGCCGGGCCCCTTGTGGCCAGCACCATCACCTGCTGGCTGTCCACAAGGTATCTGAAAGTGTTGTCCGACACGGTGCTTCGGGGCGCTTTGGGTGTGTTCTTAGTGGGGTTGAGCGCGGTGCATTTCCTGGCCCGCGCAAAGCAAAAACGCAAACCCAGCGTGCCCCGCAGCGTGGTGGCCGGTTGCGCTGCCGGCGTCACCGACGCTTTGTTCGGCATGGGCGGGCCGCCGGTGGCAAGCTATCTGTTGTCCGTCACTGACGACAAGGACACCTATTTGACAAACCTCTCCTGTGTGTTCGCGGTGCTGTGCATCAACACCACGCTCACCCGGGCCGTGTCCGGCATGATCACCCTGGACGCGCTGAAAAACTACCTTGTGGGAATGATTTTCGTGGCCGCGGGCCTTGCGGTGGGCGGGCGCATCTTTTACAAAATCAGCCAGAAAACGCTGGAAAAGCTCGTCTACTGCTTTTTCACCGTCAGCGGCACCATCATGGTGGGCTGGACCGCATTCACCCTTTTGACTGCATAAACAATGCTCTGGATAAGAGAGAGAAACGGCATGACTTCGGTCATGCCGTTTTTTGTTTGAGAGGGTCCATCCAAACGGAGCGGGCGATGGCTTATCCGGCATAGCGCTGCCCTTTTTGGAACAAAAAAACGCTGACTTTTCGCATGGCGCGAATCGTCAGCGTGGAGGAGCGTGGAGCAAAGGCACAAACGGGAAGGCATCCAAAAATCCTTCGGCCATCACCTGCTTGGGCACGTTTGCTTATCGCTCAAACATGGACTTCGGATACATTGCGATTCTTTCTGATCGCCGTTTGGGCGTCGACAAATTCCGGCGTATCGGTTCCTTTCCGTTCACACTCATCCAGCGCCTGCGCGGCCACACATTCCTTTGCTTGGCAAAGAGAATCAGAATGAGCGCTCCGTCTCATCCAAATCGCGCTTTTGAATGCGGTGGACATACCCGTATTCTTTCATGGTTGCGAGCCCCCGATTCTTCCCGGGTCTGACGTATCATGGCCTCTATGGGCGTCTCGCCGCTTTCGAGTCCTTGGCCGCGGAGTCATATTTCAAGCTTTGGAGAATGCTTTTGGCATAAGCGCGAACAAATGTGTGTACATTTCCCGTAATCTTTCGCATCCATCTCAAACCGGAATCTCATGCGGCTCTCAAATCGCACCCAATAAAAAAATGCACCACACCCGGCCAAACGCCGAATATGGTGCAAAGCGTAAGACGCTCGTATCTCGTGCAGCACCCATCCAAAGGGTGCTGCGCTTTGCTTAGGCCGGGACGGTGTGCGCCCGGCGCCGCACCGTTCAAAATTTGAGCAGATGGTTGCCAAATGCTTTTTAAGATTCCGGATAGGCAAGCGGTTCCGTGCCCGGATGAGCGGTGATGGAAATGTTCTCCTGATACAAATCCTCCAGCAATTTGCGCTCCAGAATGGCGTTCTGCACGCCTTTGCGCGAGACGCTGAACGAGGCGGCCACAGTGGCGATCTCAATGGCGGTTTTCATGTCCTTTCCGTCGGTGAGCATGGCGGTCAGACAGCCAATGAAAATATCGCTGGCGCCCGTGGAATCCACACACGGGAAATTCCGGGCCGGAAAATGCACATGCTGCTGATGGTTTACCCAAATGCAGCCCTGTTCGCCCAATGTGACGATCACGTTCTGCACGCCCTTTTGCAAAAAGAACTGGGCCTGCCGGACACAGTCCGTTTCCTCCGGGCACATTAGATGCAGCTCCTCCTGATTGGGAATCAGCAAAAACAAATTTTCCAAAAGGCTTTCCGGCAACCGCCGGACCGGAGAAGGTTTTAAAATCAGAGGGATGTTTTTGCGCCGGCAGATCTGGGCGATCTCCGTGACGACCGCCAAGGGGATCTCCAACTGGACCAAGCAGTACTGCACGCCCTGAAAAAGCGTCAGGTTGTCGCGCACATGGGCTTTTTCCAAGGCGCCGTTGGCGCCCGGGTGTACGACGATGGTGTTTTTTCCGTTGGGAAGCACATTGATGTACGCCGTTCCCGTGGGCTGCTGGTCAATAAACGCAATGCCGTCGGTGTGGACGTTGGCGTCCTTGAGCTGCGCATAGAGCTGCTTGCCGTTGGCGTCGCTGCCCAAGGCGCCCAAAATGTACGCCTGTGCGCCGAAACGGCTGACGCAAATGGCCTGGTTGGCCCCCTTGCCGCCGGGCCAGATGTTCAGTTGAGAGGCCAAAAGCGTTTCCCCGTCCCGGGGGAACCGGGACACCGAAAGCGTTGTATCCATATTGATGCTGCCCGCTACAAGCACCTTGTGCGCCTGGCTGCCGCGGTTTCGGGTGCTGGCCCGTTTCACGCACGAGGACGAAAACGGGAACGTGCGCCCGGACATCTTCTGCCCGGCCTGGTGCGCACACAGAATTTCCCAGACCTTTTGCGCCAGCATGCGCACATCGGTGCGAAAAGCCGTCAGCGACGGAACAAGCGTTTGTGCGCCCGGAAAATCTTGCAGGCACACCACCGACAAATCGTCCGGAATAAAAATGCCCGAGTGCGCGGCATGACAAAATACCTTTTCCGCCAAACTCGGTGTTTGACAAATCAGAGCATCCGCGTGCAGCGCGTGCAGCGTTTCAAAAACACCGTTCAGGTTCGCTGGGTCCTTAAAAACAAGGTCCGGCACAAAGGCCAGCTCCTGCGCCTGCAAAGCGTCCCGATAGCCCGCCAAAATCTTGCCCGCGCCAATGGCCCCCTCGGCATCGGTGCACAAAAGTCCGATGCGCTGGTGCTTTTCTTCCAGCAGCAACTGGGTACATTTTTGCGCTGTGTCGTAAAAATCTATGTACACCTGCGGCACGTTTACCGAGCGGCCCGCGTTCTCCATGACCAGTGCACAGGTGTTTTCAAACGTCTTTTCAAAGGCCGCAAGATTGCTTTCGCTGCACGGAAACAACACCACGCCCGCCAGTTGCGCTGCCTGAAACTGGCGCAGTGCCTGGCGCTCGCGCGCTTCGTCGTTTTCTGAAAAAGATACCGCTACGGTGTACTGTTGCTCCATGGCCAGCCGCTGCATTTCCTGCACAAAGGCCGTGTGATACGCCGAATCCAGATTCGGCAGCACCAGACCGACCGTGTCCCGGCTGTGCGCCAGCTTCTCGCGCACCTTCGCATACGGAACATATCCTGTGCGCTCAATGATCTCGAGAACACGCGTGCGCGTCTCCTGTGAGATGTTTTGGTCTTTGTGATTCAATATGCACGATACCGTGGCTGGAGATACCCCCGCAATCTTTGCAATGTCCCGAATGGTCATGAACGGCTCCCTCGATTATGGTAAAATCACTCAAAAACGTTTGGGTATATTTTACTGTTTATACAAAAAAAATCAATATCAAAGCAACTATTGACAAATTGCCAGAGAATCGATGTTTTATAATCAATAAAACATTTTAGTAAACGTGTTTATCAAGGAGGCGCTGCCATTGATGAAAAAACTGGTGTTCGGCTCGCTGAATGTGGACCGGGTGTATTCGCTGGAACAATTTGTACAGCCGGGTCAGACCGTTGCGGCGCATGGCTACGAGTGCATCTGCGGCGGAAAAGGGTTCAATTTGGCCACGGCCATGGCCCGGGCAGGCGAAGAAGTCTGGTTTGCCGGCTCCATCGGCCCGGACGGAGAGCTCTTTTTAAAGGCCATGGGCGAAATGGGCATCCACACCGAATGGCTGAACCGCTCCGCGCTGCCCTGCGGGCACGCGGTGATCCAGGTCAACCAAAACGGAGAAAACTGCATCATCGTGGAGAAAGGGGCCAACGCAGACATCCCCGAGGCGTACATCCGCCGGGTGCTCGACGCCTTCGGACAAGGCGATCTGCTGGTGGTGCAAAACGAAATCGCAAACCTTCCGGCCATCATAAAACTTGCCCGGCAAAAACAAATGGTCATCGCCTGGAATCCCTCTCCCGTGGACCCAAAGCTGGACCCGGAGCTCTTTGCCAGCGCGGACATCCTGTTTTTGAATGAGGTGGAGGCCGCTGCCCTGGCCGGTGAACAAGACATGGACAAGGCGCTTTCCGTTTTAAAGCAGCGGTACCCCGGCCAGATGATCGTGCTCACGTTGGGCGGACAGGGCGCTGTGTGCCAGGCGCCGGACGGCAGACGCTTCAAGACGGCGGCGTTCTCGGTCCCCGTAAAGGACACCACCGCCGCCGGCGATACGTTTACCGGGTACTTTTTGTCCGGTTATTTCCGGCATGGACAAATCCCACAGGCGCTGCGCACGGCCTCGGCCGCGGCTGCGCTTTCGGTTTCGAAAAAGGGCGCGTCGATCTCCATTCCCACCGCACAGCAAGTCGAGCGCCTGGAACAACACGCAGAACAAGGGAGTGTGCACTATGAAGTATCCAACGCTTGACCCAGACGAGCGCAGGCGCAGGCTCAGCGTCCCAAGCGGGCGCATCCGGCTGGTGCTGGACACGGACGCAAAAAACGAGATCGACGACCGATTTGCCATCGCCTGGGCGCTTCGCTCGCCGGACCGGTTTTGTGTGGAGGCCGTCTATGCGGCTCCGTTTTCCCATGACTGTCTGCGGTCGCTTTTTGGGGGCAAAAGCCTCGAGCATGCGCCCGGCATCACCTATGCCGAGGACCCCGCCGCAGGCATGGAGCAAAGTTACGAGGAAATCGTCAAACTTTACCAAATGATGGGCATGGACCCTGCAGGAAAAGTCTTTCGCGGCGCCGGCGAGTACCTTGTGGACAAGGGCGCGCCCGTGGACAGCCCCGCGGTCCAGGACCTCATCCGGCGCGCAATGAGCAGCCCGGAACCGTTGTATGTGGCCGCCATGGGCGCCATTACCAACATCGCCTCCGCCATCCTGTTGGAGCCTGCGCTGGTGGAAAAAATCGTGGTGGTCTGGCTGGGCGGTCAGCCGCTGTACTTTGACCACGGCATGGAGTTCAATCTCATGCAGGACGTGGCCGCGGCGCAGGTTTTGTTCGATTCCGGCGTGCCGCTTTTCTACATCCCCTGCATGAATGTGGCCTCGCTTTTGTCCCTTTCCAAGGACGAAGTGGAGGCGCGCCTGATGGGAAAAGGCGAGCTGGCCACCTATTTGGGCACGGAAGTGCTGCATTCGTTCCAGCACCCGCAGGGCGCCATCCTGGCTGCGTCCATGTTCCGGCGCAGCTACCTGATGCATCGGGAGGACCAGGACGAGGCCTATTTGAACCAGTTCCAAAGCCAGTACGTGGCCTGGTCACGGGTCATCTGGGATGTTTCCACCATCGCGTTCTTAAAAAATCCAAACTGGGTCCCGTCCACGCTGGTGCCCGCCCCGGTTTTGCAAAAGGATCTGTACTGGGCACTCACTCAGCCGTCTCGGCACCTGATTCGCGTGGCCAATTACTGCCACAGAGATTTGATTTTTGGAGATATGCTCCATTGCATTTGCGAACAACTGTGAGGAGGATTTACATGAGCGGAAAAGTCAAAACCATTGCGGCCGATGTGACCAAAAAAGAAATCTTTTGTTTCGGCATGCTGGGCGTGGCCCAGTCCATTGTGTTCCAGTTGTGGAACAACCAGATGATGTTCTTCTACACCGACGTTTTTATGCTGGCTCCGGCCTTCATTTCCGTGATGTTCTTAGTCGCCCGCATCTGGGACGGCGTGAACGACCCCATCACCGGATTGCTCATCGAACGCACCCATACCCCTTTCGGACGCTTTAAAAACGCCATGCTCTTTGCGCCCATCCCGCTGGCGGTGGTGCTGGTGCTCAACTTCACCGTGCCGGGCCTGTCGGGCGTTGCCATGTACGCCTACGTGCTCATCACATACCTTCTGTTTGACATGATCTACACGCTGGTGGACGTCTCCTTCTTCAGCTTGCCGGCGGTCATGACAAACGACTCCAACAAGCGCTCGTCCATGTTCGGCGTGGCGCGTCTGTGCACCGGCGTGACCACCTCGGTGGCCGGCATCCTCATCGTTCCCTGCGTGACCATGTTCGGAAAAGGCGATATGAAACAGGGCTACTTCCTCACGGCCATCGTGTTCGGCCTTGTCTCGTGCGCCATCTACTTCTTAAATACGCGCCAGGTCCACGAGCGCCACATCGCCCCCAAGGAGTCCTTCGAGTTCAAAAAGACCATGAAGGCGGTCATCGCCAACAAACCGCTTTTGATGGTCATGGCCTTCGGCTTCATTTTGCAAATGGTCACCGTGGGAAAATCCAGCATGAATATGTACTACGCCACTTACAATTTGGGCAACACCATGCTGGTGTCCGTGGTGGGTCTGGCCGGCATCCCCGGCATGCTGCTGGGCTCCGCAGTGGCGCCGGCCCTCATCAAAAAGTTTGAGGCAAAATATGTGGGCATCGGCATCAGCGTTTTGTTCTTGCTGGATTCCATCGGCCTGTCCTTCTTCGAAAACAATTTCGTGGCGCTCATGGTCAACAACCTGGTGTTCATGTTCTATGTGGGCGCCGGAATGGTCTTAGTATCCACCATGACCGCCGACACCATCGAGTACGCCGACTGGAAAATCGGTCAGCGCAACGAAGGGTTCATCACATCCACCCAGACCTTCATCTCCAAGCTGGCCGTGGCCATTGCCAACTCCAGCGTGCTGGCACTCATCGCCTTTTTGGGCTATGTGCCCAACACCCAGCAGGCCCCCGAGACCCTCAAGGCGTTTTTCTACATCGAGTCCTTCGTGCCCGGCGTTTTGGGCATGCTGGCCTGCATCCCCATGCTGCTGTATCCGCTGACTCACAAAAAGTATGCCGAGATCCGCGCCGAGCTGGAGATGCGCGACAAATAAGAAGTTTTTAAAAAAGAGCGGCCAAATGGCTGCACAGCACAAGACGGCGTTCTGATAAACAGAACGCCGTCTTTCTCTCGGTGCATCGGGCCGTTAGAGCGAAACGCACCGCTCTTTTCGTGCCAATGGAAAAGAATACGGGCAAATTCCGCCAAAGCCAAAAGGCGGAATTTGCCCCCGGATGTTTTGAGAGAAAAACGGAGGAACCTTTCTTGCAAAAGGTCCCTCCGCTTTTTTATCACAAAGACCACTGGGTTTTGCAAAATTCGCAGAACAGCATCCAGTCCGTGCAAATCAAATCGTGGAAGCCCCCGCGCACATGGTAGCCCACGGGCCCGCACAAAATGGGCGTGTCCACCACGGCCCGCTCGGGCAGCGTCACCCCCGGCCAGGCCGCCGACGCAAGGCGCAGCGCCCGGTACTCGGCCTCCGGGTCCGCCCACAAATCCTCCGCCGCGCTGGAAACGTACAGCGCCCGCGGCGCGATCAAGGCCAAAAGCTGGTGCTGGTCCACAGGCAGCGCGTCCTCGGCGTCCTTGTAGCCTGCGTACCGCGGGCAGAACCAGAACGGGAAGTTCTTTGTGATGTCCGCGATGTGCTCGCCCCGCTTGCCGCGGGTCAGCGCCGCGCCCCCAAGGCCCGACACATTGGAGTACACCATGGAAAACCGTGTGTCCTGCGCCGCGCACCACAGCGCCGTTTTACCCGCCCGGGAACAGCCCACCACGGCCGCCCGGTCCGGGTCTGTCAGCCCCTCGGCCAACAGAAAGTCCAGCGCGCGGCTGCCCGCCCAGGCCCAGGCGCCCAGCGCGCCCCAGCCGTCGGGTGCGCGCTCGCCCTCGCCCAAAACGCCCCGCTGCCAGCGGGTCTTGTCGTCGGCGCACACGTCGCCGCACAGCACCTGCACCGCGCAAAGGCCCACATCCGTCAGCACGTCCATGGGGAAAAAGCCGTACAGATACTCCGGCGGGCAGTCCTTGTGCAGCGCCTCTTCAAACGGGTCCAGCATCATCACCGTGGGAAAAGGCCCGCCCTCGTCCGGCGTCCACACCCGCACGCGCAAGGGCGGCAGGGGCTTTGTGCCCGTAAAGTACAGCGTGTAATCCCGCCGCACGTTTTTGCCGCCCCGGCACACAGGGTCCGTGTGCGTGCACACCGCGTGCGAGAGTTTCGCCGATAAATTTGGCGTGCGGCCGTACACATGCGCCGAAAACAACTCCAAAAGCTGCCGGCGGCCCGCCTCGTCCAAGGGGGGAATGCCGGGAATGTGAAACGTTTTGTTCATCCTTTCCCCGCCCCTGCCGTAATGCCGCTGACAATGTATTTTTGCAGCGTGAAATAAACCGTCAAAACCGGGATCATGGACAGAAGGAACACCGCAAAGGCCATGCCCAGCGCCACCGAGTTTTTGCCGAAAAAGTAGTACTGGGTCAGCGAGAGCGTGCGCACCTCCTCGGCCTGAAGCAACACCACCGAGATTTGGAAATCGTTCCAAACGCTCAACACGTTCAGCACCGCCGACGTGCACAAAATGGGTTTCATCAGCGGCAGAACGATGCGGAAAAACGTGCCGTAGGCGCCGGTGCCGTCGATCATGGCGGCCTCTTCCAATTCGTAGGGGATGTTCTTCACAAAGCCCGTGATGACCAGCGTTGTGAACGCCACTTCAAAGCTGATTTTTACAAGCGAGAACCCGGACAGCGTGTCGATGAGGCCCATCCATTTCAAATTTTTATAAAGGGGCGTCATGATGGCCTGGAACGGCACCAGCGTGGCCGCCAGCATCAGATAGTACATGGCCGTGTAGAACCGGCTGTGGCGCCGGGCCAAAATGTACGCCGACATGCTGCACACCAGCGTCAGCACCAATACGCACACCACCGTGGTCACAAGGCTGTTGCCCAGCGCCCGGAAAAAATGAGACTGCTCGATGCCGTCGGTGAAGTTTTGCCAGTGAATGGATGTGGGAAAGGCCAGCCGGTCCAAAGCAAGCTCTTTTTTGGACTTGACCGCGTACACCAGCACAATGTAAAACGGCGAAATGTACAAAAGCGTGCACAAAGCCTTCAGCACCAGCGCCGCCGTGTTCTTTGCACGTTTTGACAAAATCACAGCTCCACCTCCCGCGAACGCAGCACCCGGGCCGCCGCCGCCGTGATCAGGAAGATGGCCGCCGTGAACAGCACCGCCACCGCCTGGCCGTAGCCGGCCTTGAAATACCCGAACAGATTTTTGTAAATGAGCACGGCCACGGTCTCACTGGCCCGGCCCGGGCCGCCGCCGGTGGCCGCCATGGGATAGTCGTACACCTTCATGCCCCAGCCAAGATAAATGATCACGTTGGACGTGACCGCCGGGCCCAGCAAAGGCAGCGTGATGCGCGTAAACTGTTTCCAGCGGCTGCATCCCTCGATGTTCGCGGCCTCGTAATAGTCCTGCGGAATGCCCTGCAGCGCCGCCAAAAACACGATCATGCAGTAGCCTGTGTCCGCCCAGATGCAGATGATGGAGATGCCCACCATCACGAACGTGGGCGAAGTCAAAGGATTGGGCAGGTGCAACAAATCGTAAAACACGTCGCTGTACACGTATTTCCAAATGTACGATTGCAGCAGCATGCTCAGACAAAAGGGCATAAAAATCACGGTGCGCATCACGTTGCTGGACCGGCAGGTGCGCCGCACCGCCAGCGCCGCCGCCAGCCCGAACACATTGGAAAACACCACGGTCAGCACCGTGAAGATGGCCGTGTTCTTCACGGCGTTGCCCATGTGCGGGTCCGAAAACACCGCCTTGTAGTTTTCAAGCCCCACCGGGGTGCTGACCTGGCTCATGCCGTCCCACTCGGTCAGGGAAATGGGGATGCCCTGTAAAAAGGGCACCACCACAAACAGCGTGAATAAAATGAGCACCGGGGCCAGAAACGTCAGGTCTACGACCCGCCTTTTCAGGCTCTTGTTCATGACTTCCTCCTATCCGCGAATGCGGGCCATCTCTTGGTCAAGACTTGCCAAAAGTCCGTCTACATCGCCCTTGTTGTCCACAACAAAGCTCTGCAGCGTGGTGTTGTATGCGTCAATGTACTCGGCCGTGTAGTCGGGCACGTCGGCCTTGGCCGCCGCCAGTCCGCTGTCCACGCACTCTTTCACAAACTGCACGTACTCGCTCTGGCTCGAAGTGTCCGCCGCTTTGCAACTGGACAGAATGTTGGTGTGGCTCATCCAAATCTCCGCGGCCTCTGTGTCCACAAGGAAGGACAAGAACGCGAACACTTCGTCCTTGTGAGGCGTGGTGGAGCTGACGATGAACGCGTCGTCCAGCGCACAGCACAGCCGGTTTTCTTCGGCGTTCTCAGACCACGGGTAGGGGAACACGCCGTACTCGTCCTCGGGCTCGGCCGCCAAAACGTCGCCCAAAATCCAACCGCCGTTCACGTACATGGGCCGCTCGCCCGCCGCAAACCGCTCAATGGCCGTGGCCTGGTCTGTGCCAAGGTCTCCGTCGTCCCGCATGGAGCTGATGTAGGCAAACTTTTCAAAGGCGTTTTTCGCAAGCTCGCTGTCGCTGAGCTGTGCGGTGCCCTCTTGAGAAGCCTGGAACAAATCTCCTCCGCCCATGGCCGCCGCCATCGGCACAAGGCCCGCGTCCACTTCCTGATAGCAGGCGTACGTGAAGTTGTAGCCGTGCATCAGCGGGTTTTGTCCCTCGGCCAAAAAGGCCTCGCACACCGCCTGAAACTCGCTCCAGGTAGACGGCACTTCCAGCCCCGCCTCTTCGAACATGGTCTTGTTGTAGAACACGCCCTTCACCTGCACGTCCATGGGCACGCCGTACACGCCGCCATTCCAACTGGCTTCCTCGCGCACTTGGTCTACGATTTTATCCAAAAACTCCGCGTCTGACAGGTCCATGAAATGACCGCCCTCAATGAACTCCACCATGTCACGGGGCGCCCCGAAGAAAATGTCCGGCGCGTCGTTGGCGTTGATGCGGGTCTTGTACATGGTCAAATACGAATCCGTGGGCACCGCTTCCGCGTTCACACGGATGTTTGGATTCTTTGCCTCAAAGGCTGCGATGATCTCGTCCAGCGCCTCCCGCTTGGACGCCTCGCCCATGTAGTGCACCAAATCGATGGTCACCACATCGCCGTCCTGCGAAGTTCCCGACGCGCCCGACGACGCGCTCTCACCGCTCTGGCATCCCGCCAGCAAACTCGTGCTCAGGACCGCCGCCAGCACCGCGGCCGCCGCTTTTCGTAAGCTCTTTTTCATGTTCTCCTCCTTTGTGTGTGGGTTTTTGCTTCCTTGGTTTTTATCATAGAGCCCCCTGCCTGCCTTTGCCATAGGAAAAAAATTCTATTTTATTCGTTTTTTTTCAATTTTCGGGCGGTTTTACCAAAAACCTTTGAAAAAGGGGAGAAATACTGTTATCCTTTACAATAGATTTGGAGGGGATGCGGCATGAAGGGGCTGTGGCAAAAATTTTTCGATTTAAAGCTAATGCACAAGCTCCTGGCGCTGTACGGCGTCATCTGCCTGTTGGTGACCGCGTGCAGCGGGGCCTTTTTTGTGTACGGCACGGCCATCGTGCGCCGGCGCAGCGACGATTTGAGCCAGCAACTGGTGCAGCAGGTGGCCATCAATCTGAACGTGGAGCTGGCGGGCGTGTCCGGCCGGGTGTTCAGCACCTACCATCTGGGCAACCTTCTGGGCGCGGCCTTGCGGCCGTCCGGCGGCGACGATTACAGCGAATTCCGCCGCAATCAGGACATCCATCGCGCCCAGAGCGAGATATTGTACACGGTGTCCGGCGTCAGTTGGGTGTGTACCAGAGACGCCGCCGGCCAGCTTTACACGGACTGCCGGCTCACGGCGTCCTTGCCCGCCGAGCCCGCAAAGTACCTGGCGCGCATAGAGCCGGTGTGCCGCGAAATGGGCGGCACGCTGCACTGGGACGTGCTGGACGACGGCACCGTGGCCGTCAGCCGGCTTGTTTACAATCTCGACACCATGCAGTGGGTGGGCACTGTGGCCGTGGGGCTGGCGCCTCAGGTGTTTGCGGACGTGGCCGACCGGCTGGGCCTGCCGCAGGAGTTGTCTTTGATTTTGTGCGATTCAAGCGGCGACGCCATGTACCACACCCTCGGCGCCGATGCCGACCCGGCCGCGGCGCTCGAAGCCGAAAAAGAGTATGTGGACGAAAGCGGCGTGCGGTATCTGTGCACCCAAAGCACGCTGCCCGCCAGCGGTCTGCGGCTGGTGCAACTGAACGATTTGTCCGGGGCCGAGCGGGCCATCCGCGACTTGGCGCTTGCCACGGCGGGTTTGTGCCTTGCAACGCTGGCGCTGGTCACGCTGTTGACGGCGCTTTTGCTTTCCAGACTTGACCGCAACGTGCGAAAGGTCATGCAGGGCGTGCAGGCTCTGTCCGAGGGAAAACTGGACACCCGCCTTTCGCCCCGGGACAAGGACGAGATCGGCCGCATCGCCCTGGCCATCGACCAGATGGCCGGCCGCATTCAGGATCTGGTGCAGAAGGTGGAAGAGGACGCCGCCCTCATCGAAAAGGCCAAGTACCAGCGGCTCATGTCCCAGTACCACGTGCTGCAGTCCCAAATGAACCCCCATTTTCTGTTCAACACGCTGGAGACCATCAACGCGCTGGCCAAAATGCACGGGGACGAGCAAATCGGCGCGTGTACGCGCAAATTGGCAAAGCTGTCCCGCAGCAATCTCGAGCGCACCACGGCCCAGTGCCCGCTCAGTGAAGAAATCGAGTACATCGAGACCTACGTGGCCGTGTACGAGGACATGTATCCCGGCCGGTTCACTTTGACAGAAAACTGGGACCGGGATTTGGACGAGACCCCGGTGCCCACCTTTTTCTTGCAGCCCATCGTGGAAAACGCCATTCTGCACGGTCTGGGGCCCAAGGTGGGGCACGGACATCTGCACTTAGAGGCCCGGCTGTGGGAGGACCATCTTCTGGTGGTGGTCGAGGACGACGGCGTTGGCATGGACCCGGCCACGCTCACCCGGCTTTTGGACAGCCCGGGAACAAACCGCCACTTCGGGCTTTGCAGCGTGCACCAGCGCATCCGGCTGTTGTACGGCGAAGAGTACGGTCTGGAAATCGTGTCAAAGCCCGGCTGCGGAACTTGCGTCAAAGCGCGTTTGCCCATCTGAAAGGAGAGAGAGCAATGTACAAAGTGGCCATTCTGGACGACAACCCCGCGGTGGTGCGCTCCATTGCCGAGACCGTGGACTGGCAGGGCCTGTCCTGTCAGGTGTGCTTCACCTGCGGCAACGGCGCCGACGGCTGCCGGCTTTTGCTGACCCACCGGCCTCACATCGTGGTCACGGACATCATGATGCCCGGGCTCACGGGCCTCGAGATGAA
This sequence comes from uncultured Ruthenibacterium sp., assembly GCF_963558415.1. NCBI lineage: Bacteria > Bacillati > Bacillota > Clostridia > Eubacteriales > Oscillospiraceae > Ruthenibacterium > uncultured Ruthenibacterium sp. The sequence goes on from NZ_CAUWGY010000014.1 coordinate 30,009, forward strand.
AAAAGCCGTGGACGCCTTTCTGCCGCACACCCAGTTCATCGTGCTCACCGGGTACGGCTGCTCCGAGTACGCCCGCCAGGCCGTGCGGCTGCGGGTGTTCGACTACATCCCCAAACCCGTGTCCAACCGGGAACTGGAAAAAGTGGTGGCCGAGGCCATCGCCGCCGCCGAGGGCAAAACAAACGCCGCGCAGCCCGAAAACCCCGTCGAGAGCACCCTGGCCCAGGTGCGCGGCCGCCGGGCGCAGTGCTCCGGCCTGACGCTGGCCGCCTTGGACTACATCCACAGCCACATAGACGTTGAGATCACCCTGCACACCACCGCCCAGACCCTGCTCATCACAAGCTCCTATCTGTCCACGCTGTTCAAAAAGGAGACCGGCGTCAGCTTCGTAAGGTACGTGACCATGGTCAAGCTGGACCGGGCCTGCCATCTGCTGGCCGACCCGCGCAACAAAGTCTACGAAGTGGCCGGCATGGTGGGCTATCAGGACTACGGCTACTTTTATCAGGTGTTCCGCAAATACTACGGCTGCGCCCCCGGCGATTGGCCAAAACACGCCGCAACGTAAATAAAAGCCGGTCAAGCATTGCTTGACCGGCTTTTTATTCGTTTGTGCGAAAGCGCACGCCCCGGCGCTTTGTCCAGTACTCCAGCGCCTTGCGCACATAGCTCTCGGGAAATCCGTACCACTCCGCCAGTTGCCAGGGCTCGGTCAGCCCTGCGTCGATGGCGCTTTGCAGTTCGTTTGCCGGCAGATAGTGCTCAAACGCCCACCGGTCTGCCTTGTACTCGTGCTTTTCCACCAGGTCCCAGGGGCTCGCCACCGAGTGCGTGCACCCTGTGGCACAGTGCCCGATCTCGTGGCCCAAAGCCTCCTGGTACTGGTCCACGCTACCCAATTTTGAAAAATCCAGAAAGATCGCGTACTCGCCCCCCATCTCCAGTGTGGCTGCGTCCGTGAACCCGATGGAGTGGCAAAACAACCGGATACGCCGACGCCGTATGTCCCGGTACATCTTTGAAAGCAACCTTTTCTGCCTCCTTCAGTCTTTTTTCTCCGCCTTTTGCGCCGCCCGGAAAATCCGCGCCATCTCCAGTAATTTGTCCCGGTTCTCCTGGGTCAATTCCCGCGTCTCCCGGTGCAGTGCGTATGTGAAATCGTCAAACCCCAGCTCCGGCACCTTGCTCTCACTGGCCCCCGTCAGCCAGTCCGGGTTTACTTCCAGCGCCCGCCCAATGGCCTGCACCACCGGCATCTTCACGTTGGCGATCACCCCCTGCTCGTACCTTTGAATGGTGCTGCGTGCAAGCCCTGTGGCCTGTGCCACCTGCTGCAACGTCATGCCCGCCTCTTTGCGCGCCTGCCCAATTCGTTTTCCAATTTCTTGCGGATTCATTGTGTTCTCTCCTTTTCGAAGATTTTGATTGCATTGTATCACAACTTGTAGCGCAATGCAACAAATTTTAGAAAAAAGTTGCAAAATGCTATTGACAGACGGGGCGCAAAGGGGTATTCTGGTACCAGAGAGTTGCATAGCGCAACAAAAAGAAGGGAGAGAGTAGCTTGAAGCAACAAACTTGGAACCCTGCTTATAGGATACCAGAACATATGTCCCAAAAACGGGACTTTGAGGGGGTGCGGCGATGGAGAGGATAAGCGGAAGGCGGCCGGCCTTTGACGTATACGCCGAGGCGCGGGCGCTGCTTGTGTGTCCGGCCTGCGGGGCGCCGGTGTACACAGGGGACCGGTATTTTATGGACGGCGTGGGCCGGCCCATCGCCTGCGAGCACTGCCCCTCGGTGCTGGCGTGAAGGGGACAAGCGGCATGGCCAGGGAATATTTTCACGCCTATCACAGTTATCTTGCAGCCATGGAGCCGCTGACGGACGAAGAGCGGGGCGGCTGTTTGCGGCGCTGCTTTCGTACAGCGCCACAGGCAACGAGCCAAAGCTTTCTGGCAACGAGCGGTTTTTGTTTCCCACCATGCGCCAGCAAATCGACCGGGACGCCCGGGCCTACCGGGAAAAATGCGAAAAGAACCGGCGCAACGGGGCGCTGGGCGGCAAAAGCGAACGGTGCCCATCGCCCCCCAAGGAGAAGGAAAAGGAAAAGACAAAGACAAAGGAAAAGGAGGAAGAAGGGTTTTGTCCCCCCAGTCTGTGCCAGGTACAGGCGTATTGTCACGGGCGAAACAGCACGGTGGACGCCCAGCGCTTTGTAGACTTTTACACAGCCAACGGCTGGCGGGTGGGGTCCAATCCCATGCGGGACTGGAAAGCGGCGCTGCGCACGTGGGAGCGTCGAACAGCGCCTGGGGACAATCCCTTTTTGCAGGAAGATTTATGACGCGCCAGGAAGTAAAACGATTCATGGCGGTGATCCGGGCGGCGTATCCCAGTTTTTACAAGGACGCGGACCCGGGCACCCTGCGGGCGGCCACAGAGCTGTGGGCCAAAAGCCTTGCGCCTTTGAGCTACGCGGACGCGGGCCGGGCGCTGGAAGTGCTTTTGCGCCAAAACCCCTATCCGCCCACCGTGGCCGACGTGTGGAAAGCGGCCCAGCAGGTGCGCAGTACGCTGCGCTTGCGCCGTGCGCCGGTGTTCCGGCTGCCAGAGAAAGGAGACGAACATGGAACTGAGGAAAGACATTGACCGAAAGCGCCGGCTGGTGCGCATTTTGCGCCGGTGCACGCCGCCAACCGACAAGGAGTTTGCCCGCCGGTGTCCGCGGACCCATTGTCCCTGGCGGCGGGACGGCGCGCAGGTGTGCGTGCTGGCTTGCTGCATGAACAAAGGAGGAGTGTAAATGGACCGAAAAGACCTGGAGCAGTACGAGCGGTTCTGGCGGGCAAACCGCAGCATTGCCGAGCGGGCTGGCGAAGAGGGCGCTGCCCCGCTCGCCAAGGACCGGGACTGGCTGGCCAACCGGCGGTTTTTGCGCGCGGTGGACAAGGCCATCGCCTCTGTGCAGGACCCTTTGGAGCGGGAGGTGCTGCGGCTGCGGTACACGGATTTCCGGCTGGGCCGGCGCATGACCTGGCCCGAGGTCACAGCTCAGCTCTACCCGGGCCGCCGGCCGGACCGCAAAACCATGTACCGGCTGCACGCATCGGCGCTGCGCCATCTGGAAAGGTGCGATTCGAACGCAAAACCTGATCCGCCCCGCCGCTGACCGGCTCTCAAAAAAGGCCCCGCCGCCGGCACCCGGCGCCCCACGCTGCGCCTTGTTTGTCCCATGAAGCGAACTTTAAAATGGCAGCCAAGGAGGGCTGACCATGGGAAAACAGTGGAAAAATCGGCGCACAAAACAACGCCAAAAGGAGCAAGACGACCGCATCCGGAAAAAGTATGTGGACTCGCAGGCGGCCGAGAGCCGGTGGGAGGAGCAGCCGGCTTCGTCCCAAAAGTATGTGGACTCGCAAGCGGCTGAGAGCCGGTGGGGGCAGCCGGCTTCGTCCCAAAAGTATGTGGACTCGCAGGCGGCCGAGAGCCGGTGGGGGCGGCCGGCTTCGTCCCAAAAGTATGTGGACTCGCAGGCGGCTGAGAGCCGGTGGGAGGAGGACACACAGGCCGAACGTCAGGCACTTGTGGAACCTGAAAGCCAAGCTGCGCAAAGCGAAGACATGCCAAACTGGCTGATGGCCATGGCCACTGTGCAGGACCCGCAGGTGCAGCAGTACCAGCAGGCAGGGCAGGCGCTTGTGGACTTGGCGGGCAAAGTTGCGCAAAACGAGGACGTGCAAAACTGGCTGATGGCCATGGCCACTGTGCAGGACCCGCAGGTGCAGCAGTACCAGCAGGCAGGGCAGGCGCTTGTGGACTTGGCGGGCAAAGTTGCGCAAAACGAGGACGTGCAAAACTGGCTGATGGCCATGGCCACTGTGCAGGACCCGCAGATACAGCAGTACCAGCAGGCAGGGCAGGTAATTTCGGAATATTTGCAAGACCGTCTGGATGAGACCAGCATTTCGGGCAATCCGGCGGGCTATTTGGCCAAGAGTTTCGGCTCAGGCGTTGTACAGAGCGGAGAGGGCATTTGGAATGCCGGTGTAGGCCTTGGCGAAGGGTATCTGCAATTTTATGCGAACACCGGGGGCATGAACGACAGCTCGATTCCTTTGCAGGATTATCGGCGAATCTTAAATTTATTTGGAGAAGAATACCAGCAAATCAATGAGGACATAGATAAAACTGAGCAAGAGGTCTCGGATGAGTTCTCGGCGTTTGCAGAAGATAACCTGTACAGCCGTTATGGGAAAAACTGGTACAAGCGGATTTTGGATGAATATGATCCGCAGGGCCTGTGGGCCACAGCCGGAAATATAACAAATGAGCTGGGTCAGGCACTGCCCAATTTGATTCCGAATCTATTTTTTCAAATCCTCGGGCTCATCAGTCAAATAGGCAACACCTTCGTCGACGGCCGGGACATGGGAATGGATAGCTCGCAGGCTGTTGGCTATGCGTTGGGGTCCGCTGGGGTAGATAAGTTCTTAGAAAAGGCATTTGACATAATCCCAAATTCTGTAAGCGATGATCTTACCAGAGGCATTTTGGAAACAGCGGGCGGAGCGGCGCAGGGCGGCGCGTCGAGCATAGCGGATCTGGCGATGCAGCACAAAATTTTGAACAGCGATGAGTCGATGGGTCAAACACTGGTGGATCATTCTCCCGAGATTTTGGAGCAAATAGGAACAGGTTTTTTGCTCAGCGCAGGCGGGCAAGCGGTATCGGGCGGAAAAAAGGTGTTCGACCAGTACTTCCCCGATACGAACGATTCCAAGCCTGCTGTGGACAGTACGTTTTCGCAAAAAAATCACAGCGATGCTTCAAATTCCGTCCAAAGCTCGCTCCAGCCCGAAAATCCGGCCATTTTCAACCAGCCGCTCGTTGGGGAAGGCTCCGCGTTTTACCGGATTCTGGAACAGAGAATCGCCGCCGAAAACAATTTTGTGGACCAGCAAGTGACCGCCTGGAACAAAATACTGGACGAGCAAAACGCCGCTGTGAACGGGATACTGGACCAGCAAAGTGCCGCCATGAACAGCGTGCTGGACCGCGAAAGCACCCTTTTTGACCGGCCGCCTTTTGCAGAAGGGGAAAATCCCTTTGCGGGAATGGACCAGGCGCAAATCCAAAACGAACTGGAAAACTATGTCAACTTTTTGTCGAATCAAAAGGCGTTTCAGGGCATGAGCGCTGAGGAAATCCAAGAGGAATTGGAAAAGATGCTGTCTTGGAGCCTGCTTTCTAACGGTGCAACAGATAAAAAATCAGATGTGCCGAAGCGGTGATCGGCGGCATGACCGGCAACGGCACACCGATTCGGGAAATGTCCAATATCTGGGGCGAGGACTATGAGCAGGCTTGGAAGTCCATCGAAGAGAGTCTGCCCAAATATCACAGCACCAAGGGAATGACGTGGCAGCAGGAAATTCAGGACAAATATGATCCCCAGAGCGCTTGGCCGGTGGCCGGCGGTGTTGCCACCGGTGTGGGCACGATCCTTCCCTTTTTGCCCGCCGGCCAATTGGCCCCGGTTTTCTCCTTTTTAAGCACCGCGGGCAACTCCTCGGTACAGGCCCAGGAGGCCGGCGTCGACTTTGAAGATGCCTATCTCTATGGCTTGTCCACAGGTGCGCTGAACACCGTCATCGACATGGTCTCGGGGGGAATCGGCGGCATCGGGAAGGGCTATCTGGACGACCTCATCGATCCGCTGGCCCACAGAGTGATCGGCTCGCTGGGGAAAGATTTTGTGAGAGTGGGCGGTGAGTTCGCCGAGGGGTATGTGTCCGAGGTGGGCGATGCCTTTCTCCAAAAGATCTGGAACGGGGACGAAAGCGGCTTTTGGGACACCTTGGCCGCAGCCCAGCCGACGGCGCTGAACAGTGCGTTCCAGGACCTGCTCCTCAGCGCTGTTCTGCGCACGCCGGGCAGGGTGCGGCAAGGTCTGGAATATGTGCAAAACAGCTCCGGCCAACGCACGGCCTCACCAGATGTTCATGGACAGCAAAGTGTACAGGGTTTTTTGCGAAGACCGCTTGACAGTTATTCCGGCATGGAAGATAATGGAAATGTCAACTCAGACACTGACCTTTCACAAATAAAATCCCAGCAGGAGCCGGACGAAGTGCTGGCGGCGCACCTTTGAACAGGTGGTGGATGACTACGCCCAGATTTATGCGGTGAATGTGTATTCCAACCGGGTCTGGTCGTGGAAGAAGAATTTGCCGGGAAATCTCAAATCCAGAAAGATGCGCAAGCAAATCAAGACCCGGGCACAGGAGCTGGGGCTGATTCCGGCGGTCAGGGTCACAAAGCAGGACGGCATGCGGTTTGGAACGGCGGATTTTGAGTCTGCACATCTGGTTCGATTGCGAGCGCAACTGCCCGAATCCATGTGGAAAATGGACAACTGGAAACAGTTTGTATGGCTGGATGCCCAAATCGGAGGCAGACCGCAGGGATATACCTGGCACCATTCGGCGGTGCCGGGCAAAATGGAGCTGGTGCCCTTTGGCATCCACAACATCACAGCGCATAATGGCGGTAGGACACGCGGCCAATGGGTCGATTTCACATCATGGGGAGGAATCATTGTATGCTGCATTTAAAAGGAGACACCATTGTCTATCCGCTGCCGGATGATAAACTGCTGGACGAGTACGAGGAGTTCTGGCAGGTCCAATTCCCCGAGGACTACCGGGCCTTCCTCAAACAGTACAACGGCGTGCAGGTGGTGGAGAACGCCATTCCCACCGCCCGGAACACCTGGGCGCTGGTCCGCTTTTTCTGCGCTTTGAACGAGCCCGACCAAAGCGAGAGCGGATGCTACGATCTCATGGTGGTGGAGAGTCCCATCGAGGATTTCCTCACCGACGACGAGGACGCCGACCCGGTCAAGTACGCGCCCATCGGGGAAGTGTTCGGCGGGTGCTTTTTGTGCCTGGACTACCACAAGGGCCCCAAAAATCCCGGCGTGTGCATTCTGGACGTGGAGAACTCCGGCGAGTTCGAGCCCGTCACCTATCCCGTGGCAAAATCCTTCTCGGAATTTCTGTCCTTGCTGAAAATCCCCGAAGACCTCTCGGGCTTGCCCGCCGATTACGTGGAAAAACAAATGGCGCAGCCCCATTTGATCGAATTTGCCACGCAGGCCGCGCAGCCCGCCAAACAGGAGGGCTGGAAATGGCCCTGGCAGCGCTGAAAAAAGCCGGTCCGGTGTTCCCGGACCGGCTTTTTTGCGCCCTTTTTTAAGGCGAGTCGACCAAAGTCGAGTTTTTTGGCCCGGGCTTGACTTTCGTTTTCAAATCCTTATAATAAGTAATTGGTTACTTATTTTGAGGAGATGAGCTTATGGCTGCACCCATGCCTTTTGGGCTGAAAATCGCCCTTTTGAACCGGGCTTTTCACAAAAAGCTGGACGAAGAGGCTGCGGCCATGGGTCTGACGGCGGTACAGTTGCGGGTACTGGGCTCGCTCAGCCGGCTGGAGGCGTCCGGAGCAGAGGAAGTGCATCAAAACGATTTGGAATCCATCGAACATGTGACCCATCCGGCCATGACAAAGCTGCTGCGCAGGCTGCAAGCCAAAGGCTTTGTGGAATGCGCGCCCTCGGTGCAGGACCGGCGGTACAAGGTCGTGCGCTGCACACAGCGCTCCCAGGGCATCCATACGCTCATTCTTGAGCAGGACCGCCGGGCGATGGACGCGCTGTTGGGCGCGCTGAGCCCCGACGAACAGCAGCAGTTTGTAAAAATGACCGACCGGCTGCTCGAGCAAATCGACCAAATTTGATCTGCCCAAAAAGGCAGCGCACCGAACACTCGGTGCGCTGTCTGCTTTTCTGCCTTAATAGGTAACCAGTTACTTAATAAGGAGAGAGGAAAATGGAAAAAACGAAAAGTGCGTTTGCCACCGAGCCGGTGGGAAAACTGGTGGCAAAGTTTGCCATTCCGTGTGTGATTTCGCTTTTGGTGAATTCGCTGTACAACATTGTGGACCAAATCTTCATTGGCTGGGGCGTGGGGTACATGGGCAACGGGGCCACCAACGTGGTGTTCCCCATCACCATTGTAGCGCTGGCGCTGGCGCTGATGATCGGCGACGGCGGCGCGGCGTATCTGAGCTTAAAGCTGGGAGAGGGAGATTTGGAAAACGCCCGGTGGGGCGTGGGCAACGCGCTGGCGCTGGTGACGGTGGTCAGCATCGTGCTCACGGCGGTGTTTCTTTGTTTCATCCGGCCCATTTTGACGCTGTTCGGCGCCACAGATGCGCTGATGGACTACGCGCTTGAGTACGGCTATGTCATCGGCGCGGGGCTTGTGTTCATGATGATCCCCGCGGCGCTGAACTCCATCATCCGGGCCGACGGCGGGCCCAAGTACGCCATGTTCAGCATGGCTTTGGGCGCTGTCATCAACACGGTGTTTGACCCCATCTTTATTTTCGGGTTCGGCATGGGCGTGCGCGGCGCGGCCATTGCCACGGTCATGGGCCAGGTGGCCAGTTTCGTGGTGTCGGCGGTGTATCTGCCCCGGTTCAAAAGCCTGCGGCTGCATCTCGACGCCTTTCGCCTGCAAAGGCGCGTGTGCGCAAATCTCGTGAGCTTCGGCGTCAGCAGTTTCATCACCCAGTTCGCCATCACCATCGTCATGGCGCTGACAAACAACCTGCTGGCAAGTTACGGAGCTTTGTCGGTGTACGGCTCCGAAATCCCCCTCACGGCCACGGGCATCGTCATGAAAGTCAATCAGATCCTCATTTCCATTTTGGTGGGCATCGCCGTGGGCGCACAGCCCATCCTTGGCTTCAACTACGGGGCCAAAAATTTTTTGCGGGTCAAAAAAACGCTGGACATCGCCTTGGTCGCCTCCGAAATCATCGCGGTTTTGGCCTTTCTCATCTTCCAACTGGCGCCCATGAGCGTGGTGCGCCTGTTTGGCTCCGAAGAGGGCCTTTACAACGAGTTCGCCGTTTTGGCCTTCCGCATCTTTTTGCTGTTGTGCCCGCTGACCGGCTTTTCGACCGTGGTGGCCGTGTACTTGCAGGCCGTGGGCAAACCCGGAAAATCAGCGCTTTTGTCGCTGTCGCGTCAAATCATCTTCTTTGTGCCCACGGCGCTGATTTTGCCCCGGTTCTTGGGCGTCGTGGGCGTTCTGTGGACCGGGCCCGTGGCCGACGGCCTTGCCTTTTTGATGTCGTTGGCACTGTTTGTTTACGAGCGGCGCCAGTTGCACCGCATTGAAACCTTGAAAGGAGCGAAGGCACAATGAAAAACAAAATCATCACCATCAGCCGGGAATTCGGCAGCGGCGGCCGCACCATCGGCAAAGAGACGGCCGCCCGGCTTGACTTGCCCTGTTACGACCGGGAGCTTTTGCAGGACATCGCCAAAGAGAGCGGCTTTGCCGAGGACTACGTCAGCGAGGCCGGCGAGTACGCGCCCGGCGGATTTTTGTCCTCGGCGTTCTCCCATCCGGGCGCCAACCCCAACAACGCCGATTATCTGTGGCAGTTGCAATACAAGCTCATCACCCATCTGGCCCAGCAGGGCCCCTGCGTCATCGTGGGCCGGTGCGCGGATTACATTTTGCACGACAAGGCCGATTGCCTGCGGGTGTTCATCCACGCGGACATGGACTTTCGGGCAAAGCGCATCGTGCAGGTGTACGGCCAGCGCGATGCATCGCCCGAACAGCGGCTGCGCGACAAGGATAAGCGCCGGGCCGCCTACCACCGGTTTTATACCGACATGAAATGGGGCCATGCCCAAAACTACGATTTAACGCTCAACAGCGGCACTTTGGGCATCGATGCGTGCGTGCGCATTTTGTGCGATGTGTATGGAAAAAAATAATCTCACAGCCGGCCGGGTCTTACCCGGCCGGCCTTTTTTTATGCCGAGTCGAGAAAAGTCGAGTTTTTTCGAGTTTTTTGTTTGTCCCCGCGCCGGCACTTTGTGCCCCATCCGGGTCCTTGTGTGCCACAGTCCCGATTTTTTACAATCGGATGTAGAAAAGGCAACGTCTTTTCAGGCCCACGCGGGCCTTTGACCGCGGAAAAGGCCCCACCGGGCCTTTCTCAAACATTTTGTCCGCCTCAAAAGGCGGTTTTGCAGGAGCGATGGATTTGACGAAAAAAACAGATTACTGGTGCACCGGCGAAGGCCTCGCTCTTTTGCAGGGCTGGGCCCGCAACGGGGTGCCGGAAAAGGACATTGCGGCCCGCTGCGGCGTGTCTGCGGCGCAGCTTCGCCGCTGGCGGGCCCAGTACCCCGAGATGGACCAGGCCTTGCGCCAAAATCCGGACGCCGCCGATTATCAGGTGGAGGCCGCGCTTTGGAAAAGCGCTGTCAACGGCAGCACCACCGCACAAATCTACTGGCTGAAAAACCGGCGCGGCGGCGCCTGGCGCGACAAGCCCGAGACAGAGCACGAACAGGCAGGCTCCTTTGAAGAGTACCTGGCCGCCGTGACCGGCGAAGAGTTTTAACGGAGGGACACATGGCAGTCAACACACAGGCCTATCTTGAGACCTATTTGAAAATACGCAGCAAAGAGGGCGCTTTGCTGCCGCTGCACCTCAACGAGCCCCAGAAAAAACTGTACAAGGCGCTCACCGCGCAGTACAAAGCGGGCAAGCCCATGCGGGCCATTGTGTTAAAAGCCCGGCAGATGGGCTTTTCCACCCTGACCGAGGGCATTTTGTTCAAGCGCACAGCCACCCGGTTCCACACGCGCAGCGGCATCATCGCCCATACGGACGAGGCGGCCGCCGGGCTGTTTTCCATCACAAAGCGCATGTACGCCCATCTGCCGGAGCCCCTCAGGCCCCGCTGCACCCAAAGCAGCACCCGGGGCATGGCGTTCGGAGAGCTGGATTCCAGCATCCGGGTCATGACCGCCGGGGGCGAGGGCGTGGGCCGGTCGGACACCTTTCAAAACTTGCACATTTCGGAGTACGCCTTTTGGCCCGGCGACAAAGAGGCCACGCTTTTGGGTCTTTTGCAGGCGGTGCCCAGCGCCCCGGACACGCTGGTGGTCATCGAGAGCACGGCCAACGGGTACGAAGATTTTCAAAAGCGGTGGGCGGCGGCCGTGGCCGGAGAGAGCGATTTTGTGCCCGTGTTCTGCGCCTGGTGGGAGCAGCCCGAATACCGCCGCCGGGCCGATGGCTTTGTGCCCACCCGGGCCGAGCGGGTCTTGCAGCAGCGCTACGGTTTGGACAACGAGCAGTTGAGCTGGCGGCGCTGGTGCATCCGCAACGCCTGCGCAGGCGATGAGCGGCTGTTCCGCCAGGAGTATCCGTCGTGCCCCGAGGAGGCCTTTCTCACCACCGGCGACTGCGTGTTCGACAAGGACGCCGTCAGCGCCCGGCTGGCAAAGGCGCCCTCGCCCATCGTCATGCGCCTGGACGAGCGTCTCGAATGGCGGGACGGCCGCCAGGTGCTGCGGCTGGCCGGCGTGTGCCAGGACCCAAACGGCGCCGTGAATGTGTACGAGCGGCCGCGCCCGGGCGTTCCCTACGTCATCGGCGCCGATACCGCCGGCGACGGCAGCGACTGGTTCGTGGCGCAGGTGGTGGACAACACCACCGGCCGTCAGGTGGCCACCTTGCGCCGCCGGTACGACGAGGACGCCTTCGCCCGCCAGTGCATGTGCCTTGGATACTGGTACAACACGGCGCTTTTGGGCATCGAGGTCAACTTCTCCACCTTCCCGGTCAAGGAGTGCCAGCGCCTTGGCTACCCAAGGCTGTACACCCGCGAGACCGAGGACCGGTACACCCTGCACTACGAAAAGCGGTACGGGTTTCGCACAACGTCCCTGACAAGGCCGCTGCTGGTGGCGGGGCTTGTACAGCAGATGCGCCAGTTCCCGGACAGCGTTCCGGACGCGACCACGCTGCGGGAGATGCTCAGCTTTGTAAAAAACGAGCGCGGCCGGGCCGAGGCCATGGCCGGCACCCACGACGACTGCGTCATGGCGCTGGCCATCGCCCATTACATCCGGCCCCAGCAGGCGTACACTGCCCAAACCGAGACCGATTTTGGCGCAGAGCTCGACAGTTTTCTCAATTTTTGCTGAACGAAAAAAAGAAAGGATGAAAACCATGTTTGTGACGCGAAAACAGTACAACGAATTGTGTGCCCGTCTGGCCGCACTGGAGGCAATGGTCCGTCCGGCCGAGCCGGAACCGGGCAGTCTGGCCGCGCAGTGGGTGCGGTTCTGGGCCTACAACGGAAATCCCCAACTGGGAGGTGAGAGCCGATGACACAGCCTGAACCAAGCACTTTGTGGTCCGAGTACCAGAAAGGCCAGTCCTTCAACAACGCCTTGGGCCTGTACGAGACCGTGGAGCGCAACGAGGACTTTTTCACCGGCAACCAGTGGCGCGGCGTCAACGCGCCGGATCTGGACAAGCCCGTGGTCAACGTGCTCAGCCGGGTGGTGCGCTTTTGCATTTCCACCATCATGTCCGACGACATCGGCGTGGGGCTGGACTCGTTTGACGGCGGCGAAGCCGAAAAGCCCGTTTTGGACATGCTCAGCGACCAGTTCGACAAAATCATGGAGCAGACGGCCTTCAAGAAAAAGGCGCGCGAAGTCATCCGCAACGCCGCCGTGGACGGCGACGGCTGCATGCACTTCTACTTTGACCCCTCGGCGCCCGCTGTGAAAAGCAGCGTGTTTCAGGGCACGCCCGGCGCCATCCGGGCCGAAATTTTGGAGAACACCAACATCCATTTCGGCAATCCCCAAAGCGCCGACGTCCAAAGCCAGCCGTATTTGCTGCTTGTGTACAGGCGCCTTGTCAAAGACGTGCGCAGCATGGCCCAGCACTATGGCATGGACGCAGAGGACATTGTGCCCGACGAGGACGACCATCGCCACGGCGACGCCCCCGAAGACGGAAAAGTAACGGTGATACGCAGATACTGGAAGGAAAACGGAACGGTCTGGTTCACCGAGGCCACCCGTCAGGCCCTGGTGCGGCCAGCCACGGACACAGGTTATCAAAAGTACCCGCTGGCGTTTTTCGCCTGGGAAAAAGTGAAAAATCAGTACCATGGCCAGGCGCTGGTCACGGCGGTCATCCCAAACCAAATCTACATCAACAAGCTGTTCGCCATGGCCATGCAGCACGTGAAGATGATGGCGTTCCCGAAAGTGGTGTACAACAAAAACCTTCTGCCCGGCGGCTGGGACAACCGGGTGGGCGCGGCCATCGGCGTGCCGGGCGACCCGGCGGCGGCCGTGGCGGCAAACTTCCGCGCGGCGGATATGTCAAACCAGGTCATGGAGCTTTTGAACACCATGATCAGCTATACCCGCGACACCATGGGCGCGTCGGACTCGGTGCTTGGCAACGTCACGCCCAACAACACCTCGGCCATCGTGGCCACGCAAAAGGCCACCACCATGCCGCTCGAATTGCAAAAGCAGGATTTTTACGCCTTTGTCGAGGACAGCGTGCGCATTTGGCTGGACATGATGAAGCAAAACTACGGCGTGCGGCCGGTGCACCTTGCCGACGCAGACTCCCAGCGCACAGAGCCCTTTGATTTTTCAAAGCTCGAGGACATGAGCCTGCATTTGAACGTGGAAATCGGCGCAGCCACCTACTGGAGCGAGGTCATGCAGGTCCAAACGCTGGACGCATTGTTCCAGAACGGCATCCTCACCGATGCAGAGGTGTATCTTGAAAACCTGCCCAAGGGCGTGCTCACCGGCCGGGACGAACTGGTCCGGGCCATCCGGGAGCAAAAGGCCGCATCGCAGCTCATGGGAGGTGGCGTGCAATGAGATGTCCCGTGTGCGGGCGGCCGGCCCGCGTTCTGCACGTGGATGAACAGGACCCCGAAGGCGTGCGGGTGACCTGGCTTTGCCCAAACCCCGCGTGCAGCCAGTACAAGCAGCCCTGCGCCCAGCAGGTGCAGAACAAACGCATCGACCCGGCGGACAAGCCGGTTTGATAAAAACGCCGGACAAGGCGGAGAGGAGCAAGACCCGATGGAAGAACAAATCAATCAGACGCAGCCCGAGGGCGAACTGTTCGAATGGGGCGAGGCCGGACAAGGCGAGCAGCCCCCCGAGAGCGAAGCGCCCGAAGCGCCCGAAGCACACGAAGGACCCGAAGCACCCGAAGGACCCGAAGGACCCGAAGAGGGCACCCTGACCGTAAAGTACCGGGGCAAAGAGCAGGCCATCCCGATGAGCAAGGCGAAAACGTTGGCGCAGAAGGGCATGGCCTTTGACGAAGTGTCCCGCAGGCTGGACGCGGCTCTTCCGGCGTATAAGCTGGTGGATGAACAGGCCCGCGCGGCGGGGCTGAGCGTGGACGAGTACGTGGCCAGGGCAACGGGCCAGCCCAACGCCCGCGCCCAGCGCCAGCGCCAGTTCGCGGAGCTTTTGACCTTGTATCCCGAGGCCGTGGGCGCCGAAGGGCGCCTGCCTGCGCAGGTCATGGAGAGCGTGGTCAAAGGCGAGAGCCCGGTGCACGCCTACGAGCGGTACGCCCTTTCGCTGTACCGCATGGGCGAAGGCGCCCGCCGCGCGCACGAGCACAACCGGGCCAGCGTGCCCGGCTCGGCGCAGGGGCTTGGCAACGGCCCGGCGCAGGACCCGTTCACTGCCGGGTGGGACAGCGTCGACTAACACACAAAAAGGAGAGAGAACATGGCAGGACAGACCGTACATCTGCACGAAAAGTATTCCAAAAAGCTGGACCAGGCCTTCACGCTGGAGAGCGTGGTCAAGGGCCGGCTGTGCCGGGAAGAGGAGTTTGTAGGTGCGCGCACGGTGCGCATTTCCAATGTGGACACCGTGCCCCTCAATGACTACGACCGCATGGCCACATCCAACCGCTACGGCACTCCCACCGAGGTGGGCGACACCATCCAAGAGTTGACCATGACCCAGGACAAGAGCTTCTCTGCGGTCATCGACAAGGGCAACAATTTGGACCAGTGCATCAACAAAGCGGGCAAATTCATGAAGATCGAGACCGAGGAAGAGGTCATTCCCGCCTACGACAAATATTGTCTGGGCCGCCTTTGCATGCTGGGCGGCACCATCGTGGGCCAGTCCGAGGCCATCAGCCCGGAAAACGTCATCCAGCGCATGAGCGCGGCGCGCCAGAGCTTTGTCAACAACAAAGTGCCCACGGCAAGCCGCACCTGGTACGTGAACACAGGCGTGTTCAACGCGCTGGTGGAGACCGACCAGTTCAAGAATCTGGAAAAATTGGGCGTCAAGGCCGTGGCCAAGGGCCAGGTGGGCGAGATGTTCGGCGCGCCCGTGGTGGAAGTGCCCGACGAGTATCTGCCCGCAGGCGTCAACTTTTTACTGGTGCATAAGCGCGCCGCCTGCGCGCCGGAAAAAATCGGCGACAACAATCTGCACATCGACCCGCCGGGCATCAGCGGCAACCTCATCGAAGGCCGCTACTATTACGACTGCTTTGTCTACGGCCACAAAGCCGCGGGCATCTACGTGGACGTGACCACCGGCAGCGGCGTGGAGGTGCTGGAAGCGCCCACCATCGCGGCCGCAGGCGGAGCCATCACAGCCACCGGCACCGCGTGGTACACCACCGACGGCACCGACCCCCGTTACAGCGCCAGCCGCAAAATGGGCAAGCAGCCCGAAGTGGAAGAGGGCATGCTGGTGCGCGCCTACCAGGAGGCCGAGGGCAAGTTCCCCTCTGCCGTGGCGGACATGGTCATCACAGGCTGACAAAAGAAGGGTCAGAGGGGCGATGCCTCTGACCCTCTTTTTTCAAAGGAGGGAACGATTTGACAGGCAAAGAGCTTTTTGAGATAAGCGCCGCCTATTTGAGCCAGAACGCCGCCGACAGCGAGGACGCCGAGGAGTTCGCGCCCCACTGGCTGAACGTGCTTTTGGCCGAGGCGCTGCCCACGGAAAATCAGCTCCGGGCCATGGACGGGCGTGAGCCGTTGAGCAGTGCGCCGGTGTTCACAAAGGACACCATGGACAACGCCATCCCCTATTCGGACGCCATCGTAGAGGTGGCGCTGCCCTACGGCCTTGCCAGCGAGCTCATGCGGGACGACGACAACGACTACCGCTGTCAGGACTTCCGCCAAAAGTACATTCTGGCCCTGGGCGAGGCGCTGCGGGTAAAGCCCGAACCCGTCCGGGACTTATATTGAGGAGGCGTCCGTATGCCGACCATGACAAATGTGGGCAATATTCCCACGGCAAGCGTCAAAAGCATGGCGCTGCA